>JBGVCH010000077.1:0-48569 GCA_045226335.1 Christensenellales bacterium
GCACCCGGCAGCAGATCTGTCGTGGATCGTAAGCGATTTGGTTTACCCACGCAAGCCCTCTCAGGCGCTGCGGCGCCAGCTCCCCCATAGGGGGAGCCGGGGGACTTTGCGTCTGCCGTGATGGGGGTAGTCTGGCGTGGCTTCCCTGCCTCTCCCTCGGGGAGAGGTGCCGCCTTCGGCGGCGGAGAGGGCATCGGGAGAGAACATCGGGAGAGTGCGCTCTGGGTTTGCCGCGCTCACCCCTCCCCGTAGATCTCCTCCTCCGTGACGCATTCCCGCTTGATGCGGCCCACCAGGGCTTCCAGGGCCTGGACCGCGTGGGGGCGGATGTCCGCGCCGATCAGGACGTACATGATGTCGTCGCCCACCTGCAGCACGCCCTCGTTGACCCAGACGCGCACATAGTACACGCCCTCCATCTCCAGGGCTTCCCGCCGGGCGGCGGCGGCCTTCTCCCGGTCGCAGGAGAAGCGCATGCCGACGACGTGCTTTGCGGTCTCGTCCCCCTGGCGGACCTTCGACCTGGCGGTGGCCCGGACCACGCCGTTGTGGGTCAGGTACATGCCGATCCGGCCGGCGTCGGGATGGGCTTTCGCCTCCCGGAGCCAGGCGCTGATGTCCGGCTTCTCCGCTGCGGGTTCCGCGGGGGGAGCGGCGCAGTCCGCCGAGCCCTCGGAGGCCAGCATTTCCAGGCCGTGGCCCACCGGGTCCAGGATGGCCCCGATGTTCTCCGCGGCGGCCCTGGGGCTGCCGGGGAGGTTGACGATGAGGGTGCGGCCCCGGATGCCCGCCACGCCCCGGGACAGGCAGCCCCTGGGGGTGATTTTCATGCTGGCGGCCCGCATGGCCTCCGCCAGGCCGGGGGTTTCCCGCCGGATGACCGCCAGGGTGGCCTCGGGGGTCACGTCCCGCGGGGAGAAACCCGTGCCGCCGGTGGTCAGCACCAGGCTGACCCGCAGCTCGTCGCAGCAGCGGATCAGCGCGTCCCGGATCTGGTCCTCCTCGTCGGGGATGATCTCTGTGTGGCGGACGTCATAGCCCGCTTTTTGTAGCAGCTCGCACAGGACGGGGCCGCTGCGGTCCTCCCGCTCGCCCCGGGAACCCTTGTCGCTGATGGTCAGCACCGCCGCCGTGAAGGTCATTCCGCCTCATCCTCCCTCGTGAAATCTCCGTGGACGCCGCCGCTTTTGCGGAGGAGCCGCAGGTCGGCGATCACCATGTCCCTCTGGACCGCCTTGCACATATCGTAGACCGTCAGCGCGGCGACGGAGGCCGCCGTCAGGGCTTCCATCTCCACCCCGGTGCGGCCGTCGCAGGACACCGTGGCCTCGATCTCCACGCTCTTTTTCGCTTCGCACAGGGTGAGTTTCAGGTCGATGCCGCTCAGGGCGATGGGGTGGCACATGGGGATCAGGTCCGGGGTCCGCTTGGCCCCCATGATCCCGGCGATCTGGGCCACCGTCAGCACGTCGCCCTTCTTCACGCCGCCGGAGCGGATCAGGCTGAAGGTGGCTTCGTTCACCAGCACCCGGGCCGCGGCCGTGGCGGTGCGCCGGGTGACGCCCTTCTCGCCCACGTCCACCATCCGGGCGCGGCCTTCGTCGTTGAAGTGGGTGAAATCCGCCGTCTGCGCTTCGCTCATCTCGGTCATCTTCCTTGTCACAAAGTCTGCCAGGGCCTCCGTGTCCCCGAAGCCGAAGCGGGGGATCCCCGACGGCACGTCCGTGCGATCCGTCACCAGGGCGATGTAGGTCTCCGGCGGCGCGGGGAAATCCAGGCCCGCGGCGGTCCGGCTCAGGCCGATCCGGGGGATGGGGGCGTCCTTGAAGCCCTCCACCAGGATCAGGTCCGCGTCTTTCACGTTTTTCAGGAGTTCCGCCAGAGAGGCGGTTTTTTGCATGACAGCGGCCGTTTTCGTCGGAGAAGAGAGAAGGACCGTGACCGCGCCGGCCCGGGTGTAGCGCCGGCTGTCCTTGCCCTCCCGGTCGATCTCGAAGTCGTGGCCGTCGTGTTTGATCACCGCCACCCGGAGCCCGCGGCCGGTGAGGCACCGCACCAGGGCCTCCATCACCGTGGTCTTTCCCGTGCCGGACCAGGCGGCAAAGCCGATTGCCGGAATCGCCATGGCTCACCCTCCGATCTGGTTCATCTGCCGGGCCGCCGCGCTGGGGCTGCCGACGCCCAGGTCCCCGTGGCACCGGGGCTTTTCGTAGATCACCCGGGCCATGACGTCTTTCATCTCCTGCAGGGAGAGGCCTTTGACGGACTGTTCCTGCGCCGCGTGGAGGCATGGCTTGAGGTGGCCGTCCGCAGTGAGGCGGATCCGGTTGCAGGCGGCGCAGAAGTGCCGGCTCACCGGGCTGATGAGGCCCACCCGCCCCGGCGCGCCGGGGAAGCGGTACAGCCGCGCCACGCCGTCGGTTTTCTCGGGCTGAAGGAAAGGCAGGGCCTCCAGCACCCGGTCCGCGCTGATGTAGCACGCCGGGCCGAAGACCTCGCCGCCGGGCATGGGCATCAGCTCGATGAAGCGCACGTCCACCGGGCTCTCCCGGGTGATGGCGGCCAGGGCGCCGATCTCGTCGTCGTTGAAGCCGCCTATCAGCACCGCGTTGATCTTTACCCGGTCAAAGCCCGCCTTCATGGCGGCGCTCAGCCCGGCCAGGGCCCGGTGCAGGGAGCCGCCCCGGGTGATGGCGGCGTACTTCCCCGGATCCAGGGTGTCCAGACTCAGGTTGATCCGGCGGACACCGGCCTCCCGCAGGCCCTCCGCCATCTCCGGCAGCAGCACGCCGTTGGTGGTGAGGCAGACCTCCGCGATCCCCGGCACCCGGGCGGCCCGGCGGCAGATGGACAGGATGTTCCGCTTCACCAGGGGTTCGCCGCCGGTGATCCGCAGCTTCGTGATGCCCAGGGCGGCCGCGGCTTCCACCGCCGCGATCATCTCGTCCTCGGTGAGCATGTCCTCGTGGCGGCGGATGACCACGCCCTCCTCCGGCATGCAGTAGCGGCAGCGCAGGTTGCACCGGTCCGTCACCGAGAGCCGCAGGTAGGTGATGTCCCTTCCGTACTGATCGATCATGGCTTCAATACCTTCCGAAAGTGCAGTTGGGGAAGTGGCAGGCGGCGCATTTCTGGCACAGGCCGCCGTCCGCCAGGCGGATCAGGTCGTCCTTCGTGACCCGCTCCCCGGCGAAAACGGCGGGCAGCAGCACGTCGAAGACGGTGGTGGGGAGGCTGATGGCCGCGCCGGGGACGCCCATGACCGGGATGTCCCCCAGGTAGGCCATGAGGGTCATGTTGCCGGGCTGGGAGGGGACGCCGTGGCTGACGATCTCCGCCCCCAGCCGGCGGATGGCCGTGGGGGTCAGGTCATCCGGGTCCACCGACATGCCGCCGGTAAAGATCAGGAAGTCCGCCCCCAAGTCCAGCGCCTGCCGGGCCTCGGACACGATCATGTCCAGGTCGTCGTCGCAGACGGCCGCGTGGATGATCTCCCCGGGATACCGCGCCAGCTTGGCCCGGACCACCGGCTCGAACTTGTCCCTGATCCGGCCGGAATAGACCTCGGAGCCGGTGATGATGACGCCGGTCTTTCTTGCTTTGTACGGCTTCAGGTCCAGGAGCTTTTTGCCGGCGCACAGGGCCTCGGCCTCCAGGATCTGCCTTTCCTGCGTCACCAGGGGCACGATGCGCATGGAGGCCAGGCTCATGCCGGCCTCCGCCGGGTAGTGGTCCGGCAGGGTGGCGACGGTGATGTCCCCGATGCGGTTGACCGCCTCCAGCATGGCGGTGTCCACCCGGAACAGGCCGCGCTCCTCCGCGATCAGCAGCACCTTGCCCTCCGAGGGGCCGGTGTAGTGCGCGCCCTCCACCGGGGCCATGGCCGCCAGCCGCAGGGCGCAGTCCTCCTCATGGAGCTCCCCGGCGTTTTCCTCCCAGATGAACACGGTCTTCTTGCCGATGTTCAACAGCTCCTCCACGTCCTCCGGCCGGATCACATGCCCCCGGCGGAAGGCGGGCCCTTTGAAGCCGTCCACCATTTTGGTGATGTCGTGGCACAGGGTCATGCCCACGGCGTCTTCCACACGAATCTTTTTCACAGCAGGAATCCTTTCAGCACGGTCCCGGCTTCCAGCCTGCCGCTTCCGGCGGGCACCAGGGCCATCACGTCGCAGCCGATGCTGCTGGAGAGCACCACGTTTCCCTGATCCGGCGGCAGCAGCATGGCGGCGGTGCCGTCGGAGAGGTCCAGCCGCCCCCGGAGGAACCGGTCCGCCGGGCTTTTCTTGCCGAAACCGTTTTTCAGGGTCAGGGGAATCTCCCGGGGGACGGGCTCCCGGTGTCCTGCCAGCTTCCTCAGCGCCGGCAGGGCGAGGACGAAGAAGTTGGTCAGGGAGGAGGCCGGGTTGCCGGAGAGGGCGCAGACGGGCTTGCCCGCCAGCAGGCCGTAGGCGCAGGCCATGCCCGGCTTGATGGCGGCCCCCCGGAAGAGGAGCTCGCAGCCCGCGGCCTCCATGGCGGCGGGGGTCAGGTCGCAGTCCCCGACGGAGACGCCGCCGGTCAGCACCAGGGCGTCACAGGCTTCCGCCCCCTGCCGGATCAGGGCCGCGATGCGCGCCGTGTCATCCCCGGCCAGCCCCAGCCACACGGGGACCATCCCCGCCCGGGCCAGGGCCGCGGTCAGGGTGTAGCGGTTGGCGTTGCGGATCTTGCCGGGCTCGGCGGGGGCTTCCGCCTCCGTCACCTCGTCGCCGGTGGAGATGAGCCCCACCCTCACGCCGCGGAAAATCCGGGGCTTCGCCATTCCCTGGGCCGCCAGGGTACCCGCGGTGCCGGCGTCGATCACGTCCCCGGCCCGGGCCAGGACGGCGCCCTTCCGCACGTCCTCCCCGGTTTTCACCACGTTTTCTCCGGGCCTGAAGGCGGAAAACAGCGTCACTTCGGTGTCCGTGAAGCGGGTCTTCTCGAACATGCAGACCGCGTCCGCGCCTTCCGGGACAGGCGCGCCGGTGAGGACCTTCGCCGCGGTGCCGGGCAGCACCGGCTTTGCCGGCACCTGACCGGCGGGGATCACCTCGGTGACGGTCAGGGTCACGGGGGCTTCGCTGGAGGCCTCTGCCGTGTCCGCGGCCCGGAAGGCATAGCCGTCGTAGGGGGAGCGGTCGTAGGGCGGGATGTCCTCCGCGGCGATCAGGTCTTCCGCCAGGACGCGGCCGGCGCTCTCCGCCAGGGGAACCGCCTCCGCGCCGACGGGGGTCACGCGGGACAGCAGCAGGTCGCGGGCTGTCCGGAAATCCGGGTTGGTGAGCATTTTCATCACGCCTTCAGCAGCAGGATTTTGTCTTCGGGGATGCAGATGCGGACCCGGTCGGCGGCCAGATCGCGCCACGCGGCCTTGTCCAGCTCCCAGCCGATGGGGTCCGGGCCGCCGGCGCCCTCCGGCCGCAGCATCACGGTGTATGAGAAGGGGTTCTCGATGACCTCCTCCACCCGGCAGTCGAACACGTTGACCGCGTCCTTCTTTTTGGCGGGGCGGATGTCGTGCATGCGGATGCCGACGCAGGCCGCGGCGGGATCCGGCACCGTGAGACGGATGCCGTAGCTCTCTGCGAACACCTGCCCGTCTCCCGCCGGCCGGGCGGGGGAGACGTTCTTGCAGCCGGTGAGCACCGCGCCGGCCCGGGTCTGCGGATCGCCGAAGACCTCGTGCCGCTCGCCCACGGTCTCGATCTGCCCGTCCCGCATCACGGCGATGCGGTTGCTGAGCCGGAACACCTCGTCCCGGTTGTGGGACACCAGCAGCACCGGCTTGCCGAAGTCCCGGATCACGCCGCGCACCTCCCGCTCCATCCGGAAGCGCAGGTGGCTGTCCAGGGCGGAGAAGGGCTCGTCCAGCAGCAGGATGTCCGGGTCGTTCACCAGGATCCGGGCCAGGGCCACCCGCTGCTGCTGGCCGCCGGAGAGCTGCCGGGGCTTCTTGTCCTCCTGCCCCTCCAGCTGCATCTGCCGGATCATGGCGGTGACGGCCTCCGCCCGGCCGGCTTTCTCCCGGACGCCGCAGGCGATGTTCTGCCGGACCGTCATGTTGGGGAACAGCGCGTACTGCTGAAAGAGGAAGCCCGTGCGGCGCTGCTGGGGCGGCAGACTGATGTGCCGCTCACTGTCGAAGAGGGTGCGGCCGTCCAGCACGATGCGGCCCCGGTCCGGGCGCTCGATGCCCGCGATGCACTTGAGGGTCATGCTCTTGCCGCAGCCGGAGGCTCCCAGCAGGGCCGTCACGCCGTTTTCCGCCTCAAAGGAGACTTTCAGGTGAAACCGGCCCAGGGTTTTCTCAATATCCACCTGCAGCGCCACGGCTGTCCCTCCTTCCCGTCCGCTGCCGGGTTTCCAGCAGGTTCATGGCCAGCAGCACCGCCGCGGAGATCCCCAGGTTGATCAGCACCCACTTCAGGGCCAGGGCGTCGTTGCCCGTGGACCAGAGGTTGTAGACCGCGGTAGAGATGGTGGCGGTGCGCTTGGGGGTGTAGCCGGCGATCATGTTGGTGGCGCCGTATTCCCCCAGGGCCCGGGCGAAGGCCAGGACGGTCCCGGCCAGGATCCCCTGGCGGCACGCGGGCATCCGCACCCGCCAGAAGATCCGGTGATTGGACATGCCCAGGGTCCGCCCCGCCTGGGCCAGGGTCTCGTCGAAGCTCTCGAAGGCGCCCCGGGCCGTGCGGTACATCAGCGGGAAGATCACCACCGTTGTGGCGAAGACCGCGGACCACCAGTTCATGGTGAGCCGCAGGCCGAAGGTGCTCAGGAACCAGGCTCCCACGGGCCGCCGCGGCCCCAGGAGCCGCAGCAGCAGGTAGCCCACCACCGTGGGGGGCAGCACCAGGGGGATGGTGAGGATCACGTCCAGGATGCCCTTGACGATCCTCGGACACTTGGAGATCCAGAACGCGAAGAAAATACCCGCGAAGAAGACGATGGCGGAGCTGATGCCGGCGATCCGGACGGAGTTCCAGAGCGGGTAAAGGTCCATGTCGATCCTCCCTTCGCGGGCTTTTCCTTCAGCGCCGCGTCACTCGTGCATGGGGGAGAAGCCCACGGACTCGAAGACGGCGTCCGCCTCCTCACCCACCAGGAAGGCCAGGAAGTCCCGCGCGAGTTCCTCGTCGGCGGCGATGTTCAGCACGGCCGCGGGGTAGATCACCTGGCCGCACATTTCGGCGGTGGCGGTGTCCACCACGGTGAGCCCCGCGGAGAAGGCGTCGGTGGCGTAGATGATGCCGCAGTCCACGGCGCCCTCATAGACCTGGGAGGTGACCACCTTCACGTTGTTGCCGTAGGTCAGGACGCCGCTGTCGGCCAGGGCGGCCTCGTCCAGCCCGTAGAAGGCGAAGATCTTCTGGGTGTACTGACCCACCGGCACGTCGCTGTTGCCCATGGCCAGCAGGATGCCGCCCGCTTTCAGGGCTTCCGCCAGCTGGTCGAAGGACTCGATGCCCTTGGGGTTGCCTTCCGGCACGGCCAGGGCCACCTTGTTCTCCAGCAGGTTGATGCGGGTGCCCTGCAGGACGAAGTCCAGGCCCTCCGTGTTGGCCTCGGAGGTAGTGTCCAGCTGGTTCATCTGCTTGGGGGCCGCGGAGATGAAGAGGTCGCAGGGCGCGCCTTCCGCGATCTGGGTCTTGAGGGTGCCGGAGGAGTCGAAGTTGAACAGCACTTCCACGTCCGGGTGGAGTTCTGTGTATTTCTCGCCGAGGATGGTCAGGGTTTCCGTCAGGGACGCGGCGGCGAAGACCGTCAGGGTGGTCTGCTCCGCGAAGGCGGCGCAGCAGGGCAGAAGGAGAGCCAGGGCCAGGATCAGGGTCACGACGCGCTTCATGGGGACGCTCCTTTCTCTTGTCCGGAGAGACGGCGTTTCCGGCTGAAGGCGGCAACGAAAAAACCGCAGCCTGGAAAAGGGCGCGGACAGAAAGAACGGGGCCCAATGGAGCGATCCCCGAAAAATCTGTCTCCTTTTCAAACATGGAAGGCTGTGCCGTTTCCCGCCCAACCCTTTGCCGATCTCTCAGCACGGCCCGGGTCCCGTGGCGTGCGCGACAGGGACAGGGGCTCGAAGACACCCTCATTGTACCGGTTTTGCCAGGCCGTGTCAATGGACGATCTGGCAAACGTGGCCGCAAAGAAGTGAAAATATCCGTCCCTGTCTTGCAATCGGCGGCGCGATGGCCTATAATGGGGGTGAGAATAGGAGGGGCCGCGATTGTTGAATATCGGATTTGCCGAGCTGATCCTGGTTTTGGTCATCGCGTACGTGATCGTCGGCCCAAAGGATCTGCCCAAGGTCGCCCGTTGGCTGGCGCGCATCGTCAAGAAGGCCAGGCGGATGCTCCAGGACGTCAAGGACGAGGTCGGCTGGGACGAGATGATGGCCGAGACCGAGGACGTCCGGAAGGATGTCAACGAGACGATCAAGAGCGTCGATCCCACCGCGGAGCTGCGGGACGCGGGGAAAGCGCTCCGGAAAAACCTGAAGCAGGCGGAGAAGGACACCATGAAAAAGTCCTGAAGCCCGGTACTCCACTCATTGTATGACGGAAAAAACCGATGAAAACGGGAGGCATTGCGTTATGAGATTCGGAACCACTGAAATCATCCTGATCGTCGTTCTGGCGCTGGTGCTCTTCGGCGGCGGCAAGCTGGCCGGCGTGGGCAAGGCGCTGGGCAAGAGCATCAAGGACTTCAAGAACGAAGTCAAGGAGGAACCCGAGAACAAGGACGGCCAGTCTGACGGTCAGGAGAAGGCATGAGCTCGCCCGAACCGGTGGCCGCGGAACAGGCACCCGACGCACTGACGCCCCAGGAACGGAAATCGACCCTGCTGGCCCATCTGCAAGCGCTGCGCAGGGTCCTGATCGTTTCCGCGGGCGCTGTTGTTGTGGCTTTGTTTCTGGTGTTTGGACTCCTGGTCAACCCGCTGATCGAGTGGATCAAGGCGCCACTCATCGAACGGGGGATCGATGTGGCCACCTTCGCGATCACGGAGGCCCTGGTCACCAAGTTCAAGATTTCCCTGATCGCGGCGGTCATCCTGGCCAGTCCGGTGATCATCTGGCAGGTCTGGAGCTTCATCAAGCCCGCCCTGTACCCCAAGGAACGGCGGTACTTCCGCATCCTGTTCTTCGCGGCCCTGTTTCTGTTCCTGGCGGGCGTGGCGTTCTGCTATTTTGCCGTGTACAAGCTGGCGCTGGATTTCCTGCTGACCCAAGCCAAGGACATCGGCGACCTGAAGCAGTCCTTCGAGAAGTATATCAGCTACATGGTCACCTTCATCCTGCCCTTCGGCGTCGCGTTCCAGCTCCCCGTCTTTCTGCACCTGACCACCCGGATCGGTTTGACCAACGCGAAGATGCTGGCTTCCAAGCGCAAGTACGTGATCCTCGGCATCTTTGTGCTGGCGGCCGTGCTGACCCCGCCGGACATCGTTTCCCAGATCGCCCTGGGGGTGCCCATGTGCCTGCTGTACGAGGTCAGCATCCTGGTGGCGAAGATGACCAAGGCCCGGCAGCGGGAGTGACCGGTCCGCGGCGAAAAAACACACGGATCACGTGAAATTCCGCTTGCCAAAGTGCGCGAAATATGATATCCTGAGAACAGGAAGAACAACAGCTCCGAGTCATGCCGACCCCCGCGGCCGCCATGACCAATGAGTGCCCGCGGCGACGGGGGCGCTTGCCTTTTGCGAAGGAGTCCGCTGTGATCTGCTTTTTCGGCGCGGTTCAGCCGGCCGGAGGGCGGGGCAGCCGGGCTCTGTTTTGTTCCGAACCGTCACGACAGGCGTTTCTACAACAAGGAGGAGGTCAATCATGTCTGTAACCGAAGACCGCAAGAGCTTCCTGGACAAGGACTACACGCGCCGGCAGTTTCTGAAGCTGTCGGGCAAGAGCCTGGCCGGCCTGGCCATCTCGACATCGCTGCTCAACGCCATGGGCGTGACCCGGAAGGCCGTGGCCGAGGACAAGGTCCGCGTCTGGGCGTTCCCCCAGGGCCTGCTGGTGGTGAACGAGGACCGCTGCGTGGGCTGCCAGCGTTGCGAGATCAACTGCACCCTGACCAACGACGGCTGCTGCTCCAGCTACATCTCCCGGGTGAAGGTCACCCGCAACCTGTACTCCAGCCGCAACGGCAACGGCCTGTACACGGAGAACAGCTGGATCTACTTCCCGGACACCTGCCGCCAGTGCGAGGACCCGGCCTGCGGCAACGCCTGCCCCATGGGCGCCATCTACGCCGATGAGCTGGGCATCCGCCGGGTGGACACGGACAAGTGCATCGGCTGCGGCGAGTGCACCAAGGCCTGCCCGTGGCACATGCCCACCGTCAACCCCGTGACCCATAAGTCTTCCAAGTGCATCATGTGCGGCGCCTGCGCCGAGGGCTGCCCCTCCGGCGCCCTGTCCATCGTGCCCTGGGAGACCATCGTGTCCGCCGCTCAGGCCGTCTGATCACGAACCTGCCTTGAACTGACCGATACAGGAGGAAACGAATATGTCTGTAAAGAATGGCATCAACGGCTGGGCGGGTACGGTTCTCCGTGTCAACCTCACCACCGGCAAGATCACCAAGGAGGATACCCTCCCCAAGTACAAGCCCTACATCGGCGGCATGGGCCTGGGCTATAAGGTCATCTGGGACGAGGTTCCGCTGAACGCCGATCCTCTGGGCCCGGAAGCCAAATGCGTCTTCGGCGTCGGCCCACTGACCGCCTCCGGCGTGCCCTGCTCCGGCCGCATGAACATCACCCTGCTCTCCTGCTGGAGCAAGGGCTACTCCATCGTGGACGCGCACATGGGCGGCCACATCGCCCACGCCTTCAAGTATGCCGGCTATGACGCCATGATTCTGGAAGGCCAGAGCGACAAGCCCGTCTACATCCGGATCGAGGACGACAAGGTCACCATCAAAGACGCCTCCCACATCTGGGGCAAGGGCACCTTTGAGGCCAACGCCACCCTGGCGAAGGAAAACGGCCCCGAGTTCGACGTGGCCTCCATCGGCGTGGCCGGCGAGAACCTGGTCCCCATGAGCAACATCGTCACGTCCTTCGGCAACAGCGGCGGCGCGGGCATCGGCGCCCTGCTGGGCAGCAAGAAGGTCAAGGCCATCGCGGTGCGGGGCACGGGCGCCGTCAAGATCGCGCGGCCCATGGAAGTGCGCCTGCTGTCCAACTACATGATCAAGGACCTGGTGGGCGGCAACAACAACCACACCGTGCCCTGCCATGCCCAGAGCTGGTCGGAGTACGTGGCCACCAACAACCGCTGGCAGGGTGCCCCCGGCATCACCTGGGACAAGGCCAGCAAGGGCCCCATCGACATGGGTGAGCAGCCCAGCGGCGTCATCAACGTGGCGGCCCTGCGCTGCAACAAGGGCGTCTTCGACTTCGGCGAGACCGCCGAGAAGTACACCGTGAAGCAGGGCGGCTGCTCCTCCTGCCCGGTGCGCTGCTACACCGAGTATGAGATGGACCCCCTGGCGGAGTATGACCTCCCCACCCACGTGTCCAACACCTGCATGCCCATCATCAAGATGCTGGAGTGGTATCCGGACCATGTGGACCCCGAGACCGGCGAGAAGGTCAAGTCCACCCACAGCTTCGCGGACGAGGGCGACGCCAAGATGATCCTGGGCGGCGCGGGCTCCCGGGCGGCGGACGAGTACGGCGTGTGGTGCAACTACGGCAACCTGTACGAAGACTTCAACATGGCCTACACCACCGGCGTCCTGAAGGACGTTGCGGACCGGCTGTATCCCGGCGAGTGGGACAAGATCCCGTGGAAGCTGATGGAGACCGGCGATCCCCGCTGGACCTGGGAGTGCTATCGCCGCATCTCCCTGGGCAAGGGCCTGTTCTCCGACTTGGGCCTGGGCACCTACCGCCTCTACCAGAAGTGGGGCATGGACGATCCCGAAAAGAACGTGGCGCACATCAACTTCTACGACTTCGTCAACGCCAAGAACTTCAACATCGGCCACAACGGCTATCCGCGCCACCACGGCCCCGAGAACTGCTGGCAGGCCGGCACGCTGTACTCCATGATGTACAACCGGGACTGCATGATCCACCACCTGATCAACTTCTGCTCTTCCGGCGCGCCGTACAACGAGATCATCAAGCCGGTGCTGGAGCACTTCTTCGGCGAGGGCTGCACCGACGCCCAGAAGAACTACACCCCCATCAACGAGAACAAGATCAAGCTGGCCAAGTGGGCGTTCATCGGCAAGCAGTGGCACGACAGCGCCACCCTGTGCAACTGGATGTACCCCATGACCATCGCCACCAGCAAGAAGCGCAGCTACATCGGCGACCTGGACCTGGACGCCAAGTACATGACCGCCGTCACCGGCGAGGAGTACACCCGGGAGGATCAGGAGCGCGATTCCGAGCGCATCAGCCAGCTGCTGCGGGTCATCACCGCCATCAGCTTCAAGCTGAACCTGGGCAGCACCAACCTGCGCAAGGACCACGACAAGGTCTCCGAGTGGGTCTTCGACAAGGAGCCGGACTTCAAGCCCTTCGAGCAGGGCACCGTGAAGCTGGACCGCGAGGACTGGGAGAAGAGCCTGGACATGTGGTACGAGGCCATGGGCTGGGACAAGGAAACCGGCATCCCCACCCGCGCCACCCTGGAGAAGTTCGACTTGGGCGACTGCGCCAACAGGCTGGAGGAACTGGGCCTGATCTGATTATCCGTGAACGGAGCTTGAACATTCTGTAAAAAGACACTCCTGCGCGCCGCGCCGTGCAGGAGTGTTCTTGAAGATGTCGAATCCGGTCCGCAGGAACCGACAAGGAGGTCGATGCGACATGGCATTATTCGGACGCCGCAAGCCCGGCTTCTCCAGGGAAGTCGAGCTCAAACCCAGTGAGATCCCCGGCGAGTTCAGCGACGCGCTGGACCCCGCCGTGAACAGGGAACTGGACAACCCCAAGCTGGAAAAGAAGGAGATGCAGGAGGCGGCCGCCGCCGTCATCGCGGGGGAGGAAAAGCCGGACATCTTCGCCTACATGCAGTCCCTGCCGGAGGTGCACGATCCCTTCCCGCCGTCCCCGCCGGAGCCCGAGGCGCCGCCGGAGCCCGAGAAGACGAAGGCGCAGCTGCTGGCGGACTTCATCCGGGAGCGCAGCGGGGGCGGTCTCATCACCCCCATGGCGCTGATCGCCAGGGACGAGGAGGATGTTGAGGCATTGCTGAAGGAAATGGCCGCGGACGAGAGCTGCGGGGACATCCGCACCGTGGAGGGCCGCAAGGACACGTACTACTATTCCGATGAGGTGATGGCGAACAACTACGCGAAGATCGCCATGCTTACCACGGAGAAGGACGACGCCCGCACCGTGGCGGAGATGGTGCGCTTCAACTGCAAGGCGTTCCCGACGCCCACGCCGGTGTACTACTTCGCCCGGAGCCCCTTCAATCTGGACCGGGAGAAGATGAAGGCCGTCATCGCCCAGATGAAGGATGATCCCGCGTATCAGGACATCCGGGAGTGCGTGGCGGAGATCAACGGCGAGCCGTATCTCTACTCCGTCGACCTCATGACGGAGCGGTACGCCAAGGCCCTGGCCAACGGCGCCGAGTCCCGGGAGGCCGACGAGTGATCCCGCTCCTGTTGATGAATGCTGGGTGTACGAGAAGGTTCCGCGACTGCGATCGCGGCCAGGGCTTTCCGATCGCCCCGGACCTTCGGATGCATACCGTTGCTTGACTTGTCATTCATCACTGAGGTCAGTGTGACATTTCTTGCCCAGCGCAGATCCGCTCTCCGTTCCGGGGGCGGATCTTTTGCATGGCGGGACGTGAAAAGGCGCTTGTGCCGGGGCGGCACATCGGGTATAATGGGGGCACGGAGATCGGTGAGGGCGAGGGCCTGCGCCGGACAGGAGGCAATGGAACATGAGAAATGCGATCGGAACGAAAAGGGCCGTCGGCCTGCTGCTGGCCCTGGCGATGCTGGCCCTGCTGCTGCCCGCCGCGGGGGCGGAGGAGACGGCGGTTGCGACGGAGCACAAGTGGTGGCAGGACACCATCGTCTACCAGGTCTATCCCCAGAGCTACCAGGACACCGACGGCAACGGCTACGGCGACCTGAAGGGCCTCAACGAACACCTGGACTACCTGGCCTCCCTGGGGGTCGGGGCCATCTGGCTGACTCCGGTGATGGTCTCGCCCATGGTGGACAACGGCTATGACGTGGCGGACTACACGGACATCGATCCGCGCTACGGCACCATGGAGGACATGGAGCAGCTTATCGCGGACGCGGCGGACCGGGACATCCGGATCGTCATGGACCTGGTGCTGAACCACACTTCCGATCAGCACGCCTGGTTCCTGGAGTCCGCTTCCGGCCGGGATAACGACAAGAGCGACTGGTACATCTGGCGGGATCCCAAGCCGGACGGCTCCGCGCCCAACAACTGGCGCGCCATTTTCGGCGGCTCCGCCTGGGTGTGGTGCGAGGCCCGGGGCCAGTACTACCTGCACACCTTTGCGCCGCAGCAGCCGGACCTGAACTGGGAGAACCCGGAGGTGCGGCAGGCGGTGTACGACGTGGCCAACTTCTGGCTGGACAAGGGGGCCGGCGGCTTCCGGATCGACGCGATCACCTACATCAAGAAGCCCGCGGACTTCTCCGACGGCGAGCCCGACGGCGCGGACGGCATGGTGGGCATCCACGCCATGACGGCCAACACGGAGGGCATCCTGGACTTCCTGCGGGAGTTTAAGGAGAACACCGTGGCGGGCCGGGACGTGTTCACCGTGGGCGAGGCCAACGGCGTGCAGGCCTCCGAGCTGCCGGACTGGGTGGGCGAGAACGGTGTGTTCGACATGCTGTTTGAGTTCAGCCATGTGGACATCGGCAACGGCACGGCCCACACCTGGAGCGACCCCGCTCCCTGGACCCTGACAGACCTGAAGGCCGCCTTCGCCGCCAGCCAGCAGGCCACGAAGGACAACGGCTGGTATCCGGTCTTCCTGGAGAACCACGATCAGCCCCGCTCCATCAACCACTTCCTGCCGGACGCGGAGGATCCCGTGATGGCGGCCAAGCTCCTGGGCACGCTGCTGATCACCATGCGCGGCACGCCCTTCATTTTTGAGGGGCAGGAGCTGGGTTACACCAACGTGGCCTGGGATGACATCAGCCTGTACAACGACCTGAACACCTACGCGCAATATCTGTTCGCCATGGAGGAGGGCTTCACGGAGGAGGAGGCCATGGAGGGCGTCCACCGCTTCAGCCGGGACAATGCCCGCACCCCCATGCAGTGGGACGACGGCGAGAATGCGTCCTTCACCGACGGCACCCCCTGGCTGCCGGTCAACGACAATTACACGGAGGTCAACGTGGCCACGGAGGCGGCGGACCCCGACTCGGTGCTCTCCTGGTACCGGACCCTGTCCGGACTGCGGGCTTCCTCTCAGGTGCTGCTGTACGGCGACTACACAGAGTTGTTCCCCGAAAGCGAGGAGATCTTTGCCTACCGCCGGCAGACGGAAGATGGCGAGATGGTCATTCTGCTGAACTTCACCAACGGCGCGGTGTCCTATGATGCCGCGGCGGTGGAAGGCCTCGAGCCGCTGCTCTCCAATTACGGGGACGCGGAAGCCGGCGCCCTGCGGCCGCTGGAGGCTGTGATCTGGCACTGACGGGACGCAAAGGGGTAGCGCGGCGAGTGCGCTTCCCCTTTTGTCACATGCTGCAGACGCGGGAGGAAATCTTATGCGGAAGAGATGGATCTGCTGCCTTCTTGCCGTTGCTCTGACGGCTGTGTGTTCACCCGGCTTTGCGGAAAGCGGGGAAGGAACGGGACAGTTGCTGAGGTTTGCTGATTCACCGACGCTGAATTTGTCGAATATGGGTTCGGGTGAATGGACGATCCTGTCTCCCGAGGATGGACAAGGGATCGTGCTGATTTCACTCGACGTCTTTGTCAATTATGAATCTGCGGAAATAACGGAACGGATATACTCATTTACCTTTATGGGCACAACGCCGGGGGTTGACTATGTCTCGCTGGGTTACATACGCGATGGGGATCTGTATGTTTGCCTCGGTATGGACATTGTCGTTGATGATGAACTGAACGTGACCATTGACGTCGTGGATGTCTTGCTGGCGGCCTACAGAGACTATTTCTGAAGGTGCTTTGGATGACCTCATCCGGCGCTGCGGCGCCACCTTCCCCTGAAGGGGAAGGCTGTGCTTTGTGCGACCTCATCCGGCGCTGCGGCGCCATATTCCCCTGAAGGGGAAGGCCAAAGGGGAGGTAGCTGAAGTCTTCCCTCTACAGAAAAAAGCGGCCGAAAGCCATCTGAAGTACTCCGTAAAGTGAAAACATAGCACTGAAGAGCAACCAAAGCCTTCCCCTTCAGGGGAAGGGGGACCGCCGAAGGCGGTGGATGAGGTCGTCTTCGCGGATGAGCCGTCCCCGTGAACAAACCCCTGACCGACCGAAAAAGGAGCAGCCATGACCGGATACATCGCGGAAATGCGGGCCCTGGTGGGGCATCGCACCATCATGCAGTGCGCCGCCAGCGTCATCTGCGTGGACACGGAGGACCGCGTCCTGCTGGGGCGCCGCACGGACAACCATCTGTGGGGGTATTCCGGCGGGGCCATGGAGATCGACGAACGGGCGGAGGACTGTGCCCGGCGTGAGCTGCTGGAGGAGATGGGCCTGACGGCGGAGGAGCTGACGTTCTTCTGCGTCAACTCCGGGCCGGAGGCCCACTACGTCTACCCCAACGGCGACGAGGTCTCCAACGTGGAGATCGTTTACCTCTGCCGGGCCTTCCACGGGGCGCTTTGCCCGCAGGAGGAGGAAATCGAGGAATTGCGGTGGTTCAGCCGGGACGAGATCGACCTCGCGGAGATCTCCCCGCCCATCCGGCCCGTGATGCGGCGATTTCTTGAACAGAACTGAACTTTTCAGGCAAGCCTGACAAACCGATTTGATGCTGTATTGCTTCTAAAGCGTCGACATCTTACCCAAGGTGCACCCGAAGGGTCCAGGGGCGATGGTCAAGCCCCTGGCCATGGCCGCAGACGCGGAACTCTATGTTGAACCGTGCATGGTTTGGATGAGAAACAGTATGAGAATGGCATGAGAACTGATACTTTTCTCAAGTAAGCCTTACAAATCAAGTAAAGGTATGCGCCCGAAGGTCCAGGGCGATCGGAAAGCCCTGGTCGTGGCCCGCAGGCCACGAAATTCTCTTGTTTCACTTAGCATCCTTAACTGAGATTAGTATGAGAAGGGGAACTTGTCCTGACGGCGAGGCTCTGCTTTTCGTGCCCGAAAAGCAGCAAAAGGGCCTGGGGGACACGTTGCGACGTGTGTCCCCCAGACCCCCCGCACACGCTTTGGGGTTCCCGGTCAGAGGTCTTTGATCCTTTTTTCAAGTAAGCCATACAAATCAAGTAAGGGTATGCACCCGAAGATCCAGGGCGATCGTAAAGCCCTGGTCGTGGCCCGCAGGCCACGAAATCCCCTTGTTTCATTTGGCATCCTAAACAGAGATCAGTATGATCTTTTTTCTGAGCACCGAGGCCGATGCCGTCAACGCTTTTCAAAGCGGAACACATTCCACGACGCCGGGGCCAGCGCGGCGGTGAGGATCCCCTTCTCACAGCGCGTCCCGGCGTTTTCGCGCGGCGCGATGACGTCGGGGTGCTCGAAGCTGTTGTGATCCTCTGGTTTCTCCGCGTACAGCTCGGTGTGCCCGGCGAAGGTCCAGCCCTCGAAGCCCCGGACATCCAGCTGCAGTTCCTGGCCCTCCGTTAGGCAGGCGTTGAGGACAAACACCGTCAGTCTGCCCTGTTCCTCGTCCAGGGCCGCGGCGGCCTGGATGGTCTCGACGCCCTCAAAGCCCGCGTACTGGTTCATGTCGTCGATGAC
The DNA here is from genome assembly GCA_045226335.1 of Christensenellales bacterium. Taxonomy (GTDB): domain Bacteria; phylum Bacillota; class Clostridia; order Christensenellales; family Aristaeellaceae; genus RUG11272. Next base: position 17,957 of record JBGVCH010000077.1, read on the forward strand.
ATAGCCCGGCACGTCGTAGCGGTCGCAGGCGACGTGAACCCTCATGGAGGTGCCCGTGGCCAGGCGGATCAGCTGGGTGAAGGGATAGTAGGACGCGCCTTTCCAGACGTGCTCCCGGTCCGTGCGGCACAGGTCCCCCAGGCCGCCGGTGGCGCAGCCGATCCTGATCCGGTCCGCGTGGCGCAGCAGGGTCAGCATGGTGCCGGCGTTGGCCAGGGTCACCAGCATCTCCGAGGCGGAGGAGGGCATCCGGCGGGTGGACCAGTCGTCCGGGTCGTGGCGCACGTACTGCCGGTCCGGGTTGAAGTCCACGAAGCCCAGGGCGGGCTGCCGGCCGCCGCGGCCGGGGTGGAACTCGCCCCGGGGTCGGGGGAAGCTGGCGTACTCGTCAAAGGACAGCATCATGGTCTTCTTCACCCGCAGCCGGGTGCGGAGGTAGTCGCACAGGGCGATCTCCGTGCGGATGTAGTCCTCGAAGGCCTGATAGCCCGCCAGCAGGGCCTCGGGCATGTCCGGCGGGGCGGAGTGGTAGTGGTGGAGGGAGATGTAATCGACGGTCTCGTAGCACTCCTCCAGGGCTGTCCGGTCCCACTCGGGGTAGTGGTTCAGGAAGGGGGAGGAGGAGACGCAGGCCACGGTCTCGATGGTGGGATCCACCCACTTCATGGCCTTGGAGGTCTCGTGGGCCAGGATGCCGTAGTCCCGGGGCCTGCGCTCATAGGAAGCGATCTGCCAGGGGCCGTCCATCTCGTTGCCCAGACACCAGGTCTTCACGCCGTAAGGGGCCGGGTGACCGTTCTTCTTCCGCAGATCGGCCCAGTAACTGCCGCCGGGAAAGTTGGTGTACTCCACGCAGTCCGCCGCGTCCTGCAGCGTCCCGGTGCCCAGGTTGACGGTGTAGACGGGCTCGGCCCCGGCCTTCTCCGCCCACTGCAGGTATTCGTCGTGGCCCACGTCGTTGGGGATGAACTGCCGCCAGGCCATGTCCAGGTGGGGCTTGCGCTCCGCCATGGGGCCCACGGAGTCCTTCCACTGCCAGCCGGAGACGAAATTCCCGCCGGGGAGCCGCACGCAGGGCAGTCCCGCTTCTTTGAGGGCGGTGTAAAAGTCCCGGCGCAGGCCCTGCTCATCCGCCGCGGGGTGCTTCGGGTTGTACATGCTGCCGTTCACCATGGAGCCGATGGGCTCCAGAAAGGCGCCGAACAGTCTGGGGGAGATGCTCCCGATCCGGTCGTCCGGGTACAGCGAAATGCGGGCTTTCTTCATGTTCTTCCTCCCTTTTCGTTTCACACGAATCCATTTAGGGATTACAAGTCATGTAAGGGTATGTACCCGAAGGTCCAGGGCGATCGGAAAGCCCTGGCCGCGCCCGCAGGCGCGGAACTCCTCTTATGCTCTTCTCATTCTCAAACAAGAACAGTGTCAAGTACGGTTTCATTAGGCCAGGCCGGTCTCCTGCGGACCGGTCTGCGTGATGAAGATCGCCAGCAGGGCGCTGAGGACGTCCGCCGCGAACTGGGACGCCAGGATGCCCTCATAGCCGAAGATCCGGGCGGCCGCCAGCAGCACGACGGCGAAGACGACGCCCTGGCGGCTCAGGGACAGGATCAGCGCCGGCAGCGCTTTGCCGGTGGCCTGGCTCAGGCAGGTCATCAGCATCACCACGCCGCCGAAGACGCTGCCTCCCACCTGCCAGCGCAGCATGGGCGCGCCGATCCGGACCAGGCCGGCGTCCGGGGTCACCAGGCGCAGCAGCGGCTCCGCCAGGAGGAAGACGCCGAAGGACATCGCCAGGGACAGGACGCCCAGGAACAGCAGGCAGAACCGCAGCAGCGCCCGGATATCCTTCCGCCGGCCGGCGCCGGCCAGGAAGCCGAAGAGGGGCACGCCGCCGAAGGAGAAGCCCACCAGGATCATCTGAACGATCATGTTGACCTTCAGCACGATGCCCATGGCGGCGATCCGGTCGTCCCCGTAGGGCCGCAGCTGCTGGTTCAGCAGGATGGTGCAGATGCTGGTGGCGATGTTGGTGATGGCGGCGGTGATGCCGATGAGCAGGATGTCCTTCAGGAAGGCCGGCGAGACGGAGAAGGTCGGCCGGACGGACAGGATCCGGCTGAACCGGACTGCCACATACAGCAGGAAGCCGTCGCTGCAGGCGTAGCCGATGACCGTGGCCAGCGCGGCGCCCCGGGCGCCCATGATGGGGATCATCAGCGGGTCCAGGATGATGTTCACCACGGCGCCGATCACCGTGCCGGCCATGGAGACGGCGGACTTCCCCTCGCAGCGCAGCAGGTTCATATGGATGAAGTTCACCACGATGAGGGGGGAGCCCGCCAGCAGCACGGTGGCGTAATCCCGGGCGTGAGGGAGGGAATCGCTGCTGGCCCCCAGCAGGGACAGGAAGGGATCCCGCAGCGCCAGCAGCAGCGCGCCGACCGCGGCCCCCGTCGCCAGCGCGATCCAGAAGCAGAAGGCACTGACTCGCCGGGCATCCTTCGTCCGCTCCTGGCCCAGCAGCCGGGACAGCAGGGAGCTGCCGCCCTGGCCGAAGATGTTGCCGAAGGCCATGAGGATCATGAAGATGGGCGCACAGACCGACACTCCGGCCATGAGCGGGGTGTTTTCCGTCTGGGAGACGAAATAGGCGTCCGCCAGGCTGTAGACGATGGTGACGATGGAGCCCATCACCACCGGCAGGGCCAGGTGAAAGTAGGCCGGGATCAGCTTGCCGTCGCCGAGTGGATTCTTCGAGCGGGTTTCGGTCATGGGTGAAGGTGCCTCTTTTCTTCGGTGGGATGCGGCCTCAGCGTCCGATGGGGCAGACGGCCATGCACAGCCCGCAGGCGCTCTTCCGGCCCAGCTTCGGGATCCAGGCGCTGCGCATGCGGTTGCACCGGTGGTAGTCGATGATGTCGGACCGGTCCATGCCGACGGTCCATTGACGGTTCTTCAGGGCTTCGCAGGGGCAGATGTCGACGCAGGCGGTGCAGCCGTCGGGGCACTCGCTCTTCAAGAAGGGCTCCCCATAGCGGAAGACCGCGCCGATCAGCATGGCAGACAGCCGGACCCTGGGCCCGTACCGCCGGGTGACGATCACGTCGTTCTTGCCGAACCACCCCAGCCCCGCCCGGGCCGCGGCGGTCTTGAAGGAGAAGGGCGCCAGCAGTTCGATCTCGTCCCGCTGGGCCACCGGCAGGATCCAGTACGGGATGCCGCGGTCCGTGAGGATGGCCTCGATCCGGGGCAGGACCGCCTCGATCCCGGCTTTCGCGGCCCGGATCCCGGCGTCGAAGCGCGGCTCGGTGTATTCCTCCGGCGTGAGCTGCTCCCCGTAGGGGACGGCCATCACCAGGGCCGTGGGGTATTCCGCCGCGTACGGGCTCCAGGCGGTGTCCGAAAAACCGTACAGAATGTCCGGGTATGCCGCCATCAGCGCCCGGATGGCTTCCTCCGCCATGCGCTCACCTCCCGTCATGTGTACAGTTCGCCCATGTAGTACTGCTCCTGGAAGGCGATGGCCGCCAGGATCTCTTCCTTGGGGAGCGGCCGCCCGTCCGGGGTGACGATCCACTTGTCCTCCAGGTCGTTGAGCCGATGCAGCACGCCGATCACCCTGCCGGAGAAGGTCTCCAGGGGCTCGTCCGGCCCGAGGATGTACACGTCCTGGGGCTCGCCGTCCCCGCCGATGACGCCGTCCACACAGCCGTAATTGACGGGATAGATCAGGGACGGCTCCTCCGGGTGGGCGCTGCCCAGGGGGCGGTCCACGGTGCCGCGGACTTCCCGGCCCAGGATCTTGCCGTAGTCCATCTGCCGCACATGCAGCCGGTAGATCCGGCTCTCCCCGCCGCGGCTGTCCTTCATGGTCTTCCAGAAGACGCAGCCGTACTTCTCGTACAGCCCCGTCTCGCCGGTGGAGATGTACACGCAGGGATAGCCGTCCTCCTTGGCCAGAGCGTGGACCCGCTCCAGCAGCTTCCCCATGCGGCGCTTTCCCCGCTGCAGCGGGAACGTGTACACGAAGCCCGCCCAGGGGGTCAGCTCCGGCGCGGGGATGTCGTCCCGCCGCGCGTAGGTGCAGAAAGCCAGCAGCTGCCCGTTCTCCGTCAGCATCAGCAGCCGGCTGCCGTCGCCCAGTTCCCGGAAGAAGCGGTCTTCCCGCAGGAGCCGCGCCAGGTACTGCCCGGCGCGCCAGTCGCTGGTCTCGATCTGCCGCAGCCAGAAATCCGGGTTCGCCGTCCGGTGGTATTCCTGAATCATCATCATGCCAGCCCCGTTTCGTCAGAAGAGCTCGTCCAGCAGGAGGTAGTAGCGCAGTTTCTCCGGGTCTTTCGGGACGCCGGCGGCCCGGAACAGGTCGTCCGGGTCGATGTCCGGATAGACGGCGCCGTAGTGGCCGTCGCTGTTGTGCTTCAGGCTCCGCCAGCCCAGGGAGAGGTCCCGCCAGGGATCCGCCAGGCCGCAGCCCCCCAGGTCGATCATGCCGGACAGGCCTTTTCCGTCGGTGAACAGGTTGGGCAGACAGTAATCCCCGTGGGTCACGACGCGGGCCTCCTCCGGGGCGTTCCTCCGCAGCCAGTCCAGCAGGGCTTCGGGATCCGCGAAGCCGCCGGGGCCGAAGGTCTCGGGCTCGCAGTCGTCCGGCGAGTACCGCCCCTCCCGGATGGCGCGCTCGGCGATGTCCAGCTCCTCCTGACAACTGTAGGTGAAGGGACAGCCGGCGGTGTCGGCGGCCCAGAGCCGGTGCAGCCCCTCCGCCAGGCAGTCCAGCAGCAGGGAAGGCTTTGCCATGATCTCCGGCCTGCAGAGCATTGTGCCCCGGATCCGCGTCATCAGCAGCCAGTCCCGGCCGTCCTCCACCACATGGGCTGCCACCCGCGGCGCCGGGAGACGGCCCCCGATCCACTGCAGCACCCGGGTGTCCAGGGTGTCCCAGCCGCCCACCGGCCGGATCTTCAGCACGTAATCCTTAAAGAGACAGACCTGGGCGCCGGACTTGCCGATGTCGTCCGACTGATAGGGCAGCTGCCCCACGATCGCCGCGATGGCGGACGGGTATTCCATGCGTGGTCCCTCCTTCCGCTGGTTATCTGCGCCTATTATACCCTTTCCCGCGCCGGAAAGCAAGATTCCGCCGTCGCACAACGCCTTGACAGCGGCCGCGGGAGGCCCTATAATGACAGAAGCTGTGAACAGACAGGATGGACGGCGCGCGGGTGGCGACACGGACGGGCCGCATCCGGGACAGGAGGAACAAACCTTATGCTGCAAGACATCATTCAGAGCAAGACCGCGCTGTTTGCCGACGGCGCACAGACCGTGCTGCGGGGCCACGAGAACCGGAACCGCCGGGTGGTGCTGCTGAAGGGCAACCTGGTGCAGAACAGCCGCAGCGAGGCCCGCGGCACCAGCGCCCGGGTGAACCTGAACGGCACCTTCGGCTTCGCGTCCATCGCGGAGTACAGCCCCGAGGCCGCGGAGAAGGTCATCCGGGCCGCCACGGAGAACGCGCTGTTCCTGGCGAAGCACTCCGGGCGGAACCTGCCGCTGCCGCCCTCCCCGGGCCGCGGCCTGATCCCCCTGAACGCGGACATCGCGGACGCGGAGCAGAAGACCATCATCGAGCTGTGCCAGAACGTGGACAAGTATGTGGAGGCCCATTGCCCCGACATCACCAGCCGCACCGTGGTCTATTCGGAGGACTCCCAGGACCGCATCGTGTACGCGTCCGACGCCTTCAGCGGCCATCTGGTGACGCCCCGCTGCTACGTCTACGTGATGCTGAGCGCGGAGTCGAAGGACGGCGTGCCGGTGGAGATGTTCAAGGCCTTCGGCGGCTTCGGCAACTTCGCGGACAACTTCAGCGACCCGGAGAAGATGTACCCCGGCATCGACCAGCTGTACAAGCGGCTGATGGACAAGCGCGAGGGTGTCTACGCCGAGGCGGGCTACAAGACCGTCATCCTGGGCGGCATGATGGGCGGCATGCTGGCCCATGAGGCCGTGGGACACACAGTGGAGGCCGACCTGGTCATGGGCGGCAGCGTCGCGGGGCCCAACCTGAACAAGCGCGTGGCGTCGGACCTGGTGACCATGGTGGACTTTGCCCACACCTACGACGGCAAGCCGGCGCCGCTGCCGGTGTACCTCGACGACGAGGGCACCCGGGCCGAGGACGCGGAGCTGATCCGGAACGGCATCCTGGTGGGCTACATGAACGACCGGGAGAGCGCCCAGCGTTACGGCATGACCGCGAAAGGCAACGCCCGGGCCTGGACCTTCTCGGACGAGCCCATCATCCGCATGCGCAACACCTGCATCCTGCCCGGCACCAGCACGGTGGAGGAGATGATCGCGTCGGTGGACGACGGTTACTATCTCATCGACTCCGGCAACGGCCAGGCGGACCTGACGGGCGAGTTCATGTTCGGCGTCACCTGCGGCTACGAGATCAAGAACGGCAAGCTGGGGAAGGCCCTGCTGGACACCACCGTGACGGGCGTGGCCTTCGACATGCTCAAGACCGTGGACATGGTGTCGAACAAGGTGGAATGGACGTCCAGCGGTTTCTGCGGCAAGAAGCAGCCCATGGCCGTGGGCATGGGCGGCCCCCACATGCGCTGCAAGATCATGATTGGCGGCCGCTGAGACCGGCGCGGAGTAAGGAGGATCAACCATGAGTGAACTGAGAACGCTGGCCGACCGCTTCGATGCCATGCTGGCCGGGGCGAAAGCCGAAAAATACACCTACACCCTGTCCGAATCCGAAAAGCAGGAGCTGAACGTGGAGAACGGCGGCTTCAAGCTGATGCGGACGGTCTTCAACAACAACGGCTCCCTGAAGATCTTCGACGGGAGCCGCATGGGCGCCGCCAGCGGCAACGACCTGACGGAGGAAGGCCTGCAAAAGCTGGTGGCCGATGCCGCCGCGGCCGCGGCCTCCTCCCCGGAGGATCCCTGCCATGACCTGGCCCCGGACCAGGGGAAGGACGTCTTCCGCCAGGGCGCGCAGGAGGCGGACCTGGACGGCTTTGTGGCGCGGATCCGGGAATTCCTGGACACGGTGGCCCGGGACTATCCCAAGGTGAACATCATGGCCGCCATCGGCTCCTTCGACAAGTGGCACTGGATCAGCCGGAACACCAACGGCACGGAGTTCGAGGGCTTCGGCGGGCAGTACGCCTTCACCATCGAGATCTCCGCCTCCGAGGGCGGGAAGACCACCGGCCTGGACTACACCGGCTTCTCCACCGCCAGCCTGGACCGGCCCTTCGTCGAGATGGGCGATGTGCGCCGGCACCTGGAGGACGTCCAGAACAGCATCAATCCCGAGACCCTGACGGGCAAGTTCGAGGGCACCGTGGTCATCACCCCCGGCTGCGCGGCCCAGTTCCTGTACATGCTGCTGAGCAATTTCGCGGGCAGCGGCGTGGTCATGGATGGCACCAGCCTCTGGCTGGACAAGGTGGGCGAGCAGGTGGCGGACGAGAAGCTGACCGTGGCCCTGAAGCCCTACGATGAGCGGATCGTCAACGGCGAGCGCGGCACCGGCGACGGCTTCCGGTCCGAGGACGTGACCCTCATCGACAAGGGCGTGCTGAAGACCCACTGGCTGAACCTGTACGCCGCCAACAAGACCGGCCGGCCCGTGGTGAAGAACACCGGCTTTGACCTGGTGGTGGAGCCCGGCGATACGGCTTACGCCGACATCATCGCCTCCGTGGACAAGGGCCTGATCCTGGGCGGCTTCTCCGGCGGCCAGCCCGGCATCAACGGCGAGTTTTCCGGCGTGGCCAAGAACAGCTTCCTGATCGAGGGCGGCAAGGTGAAGTGCGCCGTCACCGAGACCATGGTCAACGGCAACCTGGCCGACATCGTGAAGAACATCCGGGCCATCTCCAAGGAGCTGGACACGGACGGCAGCATGGTGGTTCCCTACATCGCCGTGGACGGCGTCGTGATCTCCGGCAAGTAAAAAACCGCGGCGGCGGGATGGAGGAAAGACAGATGAAGATCCTGGTGTTCAACGGCAGCCCCAAGCGGGACAAAAGCGACACCATGCACATCACCCGGGCGTTCCTGGCGGGCATGGAGGACGCGGCGCCCCAGGACATCAAGACCGTTCACGTCATCGACAGCCACATCGAGTACTGCGCCGGCTGCTTTGCCTGCAAGCGCAACGGCGGCACCTGCATCTGCGAGGACGACATGCGGAAGATCCTGCGGGACATCCTGGACAGCGACCTGGTGGTGTTCAGCTTCCCCCTGTACTGCTATGGCATGCCTGCGCCGCTGAAGGCCCTGGTGGACCGCCTGATGCCCCTGTCCACCCTGCAGCTGAAGCGGGTGGGGGAGCGCTATGAGCACGTGGGGCAGGCGGACGCCTCCCACCTGCGGTTCCTGATGATCAGCGGCTGCGGCTACCCCAACAGCAAGCACAACTTCGAGCCCGAGGTGGCGGCCTTCAAGCTGAAGTTCCCGTACAACAGCACCGTCATCACCGTGCCTGAGAGCCCCATGTTCAACGAGGCCGAGGCGGATCCCGTCACGAAGCCCCGGCTGGCCCTGGTGCGGCAGGCCGGCAGACAGTACGCGGAGACTGGCGCCATTGAGGAGAAACTCCACGCGGAGATCATGTCACCCATGATCCCGGAGGAAACCTACGCGGCCATCGTGAACAGCCGGGAGTGAGAAAAACAACCGATCCTGTTCCTGTTTGTGGATGCTAAGTCCACAAGAGGGATTCCGCGCCTGCGGGCGCGGCCAGGGCTTGACCTTCGCCCCGGACCTTCGGGCGCATGCCCTTGCTCGCCTTGATATTCTCGAGAAAAAACCGTATGAACAGCAAAACCGTTCGGCCATGGGATTCCCGTGGGACCGAACGGTTTTTCGGGTGGTGAGGATTGCCCGCGGCGGATGAGGTCGTCTCTTTCCTCACGCGATCCCCGCGGTGGCGGCGGTCTGAATGCTGCTCATCCGGGCGTAGCTGCCGCCCAGGGCCACCAGCTCCGCGTGGGTGCCCTGTTCGATGATGCGGCCGTCCTCGATGACCAGGATCCGGTCCGCGTTGCGGATGGTGGAGAGGCGGTGGGCGATGGCCACGATGGTGCGGGTGCCCGCGATGCCGGCGATGGCCTTCTGGATCTGCTGCTCCGTTTCCACGTCCACCGAGGCGGTGGCCTCGTCCAGGATGATGATGGGAGAGCGCCGCAGGATGGCCCGGGCGATGGCGACCCGCTGCTTCTGGCCGCCGGAGAGCCGCAGGCCTCGCTCGCCCACCTGGGTCTCGTAGCCGTCGGGCATGGCCATGATGTCGTCGTGGATGTTGGCGGCTTCGGCGGCGGCCCGGATCTCCTCCGGGGTAGCCTCGGGCACCGCGTAGCCGATGTTCTCCGCCACGGTGCCGTTGAAGAGGAAGGTGTCCTGCAGCACGGGGGAGATGTTCCGGCGGAGGCTCTCCACGGTCACCTCGCCGATGTCGTGCCCGTCGATGAGGATGCGGCCGCTGTCGGGCTCATAGAAGCGGGAGATCAGCTGGGTCAGAGTGGTCTTGCCCACGCCGGTGGGCCCCACCAGGGCCAGCATTTTCCCGGGCTCGCAGTGGAAGGAAACGTCCCGCAGCACGGGGATGCCCTCGCCGTAGGAGAAGCTCACGTGCTCAAAGCGGATGTCGCCCTGCACCTGCGTCAGGTCCTCCGCGCCGGGCTTGTCCTGAATCTCGCAGGGGGTGTCCAGCACCGCCAGGACGCGCTCCGCCCCGGCCATGGACTGCTGCATGCTCTCCAGCAGGTTGGCCAGCCCCGTGACCGGCCCGTAGAACAGGCCGAGGTACAGCAGGAAGGCCACGATGTGCTCCACCTGCAGGCCTTCCTTCCAGGCCAGGTATCCGCCGAAGCCCACCACCAGGATGGTGCCAAGGGAGGAGATGAACTCCACCGACGGGTGGAAGATGGCGCTGATCTTCAGGGCCTGCAGCATGGCCCGGATGTGGGCGAAGTTGAAATCGTCCACCCGCCCGGTCTCATACTCCTCCCGGCCGAAGGACTGGATCTCGTGGATGCCGGAGAGGTTGTCCTGCAGCTTGCCGCTGAGCTCACCCATCTTCTTCTGGGAGACGCGGAAGTACGGCCGGACATTCCTGGAGAAGATCACGCCGGAGATCAGGATCAGGGGGATGGGGGCGCAGGTGATCAGGGCCAGCTTGGGGTTGATGGTGAGGAGCACGATCAGCACGCCGGTGAAGGTGACCAGGTTGGTGATGGACTCCGGGATCATGTGGGCGTAGAGCAGCTCGAAGTCCCGGGTGTCGTTCACCACCCGGCTCATCAGGTCGCCGGTCTGCTTGTCGTGGAAGTACCCAAGGTGCATGCGCTCCAGCTTGTCATAGGTGCGGGTGCGCAGGTCGCCCACCAGGTACCAGGCGGCCTTGTGGGCCAGATAGTTGCTGAGGAAGCGGAACAGCACCCGCAGCAGGTACAGCCCCACCAGGATGGCGGTCAGCACGCCGATGCGCCGGAGCCCGTCCTCGTCGACCCCCTGCCGCACGATGCCGGTCATCTCCGAGAGGGCCATGGGGGCGGTCAGGTTGACGCCGGTGAGCAGCAGGGTGGCCAGGATGGCGACGATGTACAGGGTTTTGTAGCGGATGGCTTCACGGCTCAGCCGCCAGAGCATTTTCATGGCGGTTTCCCCCTTTTGCCGGCCGGATCAGGCGAGTTCGGCCCAGGCCTGCTGCAGGCTCTCGATGATGTTCAGGTGCTGCGGGCAGGCGGCCTCGCAGGCGCCGCACTGGATGCAACGGTCCGCGCCGGCGTTGTGCTCCTTGATCATCCGCATGCCCCAGTCCCACTTGGGATCGACGTCGTAGAGGGAGACGTTGTTCCAGGAGGAGAAGAGGCCGGGAATGTTGACGCCGTTAGGGCAGGGCATGCAGTACCGGCAGCCGGTGCAGCCGATCCGGGTGCGGCTGAGGTAGGCGGCCCGTACGTCGTCCATGAGCTTCAGCTCTTCGTCGGACATGATGCCGGTCTCCACGGTGTCGAAGATCCGCAGGTTCTCGTCGATCTGCTCCGCCTCGTTGCAGCCGGAGAGCACCACGGCCACCTCCGGGTGGTTGCAGAGCCAGCGGAAGGCCCACTCCACCGGGGTGCGCTTTACCGGGAAGGCGTCGTACAGCGCCTGCACATTGGCCGGGGCCTTCGCCAGGCGGCCGCCCAGCAGGCCCTCCATGATGCTCACCGGGATGCCCAGCTTCCCGGCCAGCTCCAGGCCTTTGGTGCCCGCCTGGTTGTCCACGTCCATGAAGTTGTACTGGATCTGCACCAGGTCCCAGTCCCAGTCCTGCAGGATGTACTCGAACTCGTCGTAGGGGCCGTGGAAGGAGAAGCACTTGTAGCGGATCTTCCCGGCCTTCTTCATGTCGTCGAAGAATTCCGGCGCGCCGATGGACTTGAAGTACTCCCACTTCTCCCTGTTGATGCCGTGCATCAGGTAGAAGTCGATGTGATCCGTCTGCAGCTTGGTGAGTTCTTCCTCCAGCAGGGCCTCCATCTCGGCCCGGTTGTGGACGGCCTCGGCGGGCATCTTGGTGGCGATGGTGACCTTCTCGCGGTAGCCGTCCCGGAGGGCCTTGCCCAGTACGATCTCCGAGGTCTTGCCCAGGTAGACATAGGCGGTGTCCAGGTAGGTCACGCCGCCGTCGATGGCCCGGCGGATCAGGGAGATGGCTTTCTCCTCGTCGATGGTGGCGTCCCCGGAAGCCGCGCCGTTGAAGCGCATGCAGCCCAGGCCGAAGGCGGACGTCTTGATGCCCAGTTTGCCCATGGTGCGGTATTTCATGTGGTTTCCTCTCTTTCCTTTGCTGTGAAAAATGTATGTGTTTTCGTGAACAATCAAACGCCGCTATACAAATGTGGATTTCAGGTGAGCCGCTGAAGCGGGCGGCAGCGATTACGGCCGCCCGTGGCGTTTCCTCAGACCATCATTTCGTAGATCTTCGTGCAGTCGTCCTCATCGAGGGTCACAAAGCCGGAGATGCTGCCCTGGCGGCCGTCGCCGCGGCACAGGGCCTTGACCAGGATGGGGATGTCCTCCGCCCTGGCGCCCAGACCGGCGAAGTTGTGCGGCATGCCGATGGAGGTGAGGAAGGCCCGCAGCTTCTCGATGCCCTCCTTCGCCGTGACTTCCGGGTGGGCGAAGTCCATCTGGCAGCCCCAGACCCGGACGGCCGCCTGGGCGAAGCGCATGACGTTGTGGCCCATGACGTAGGTGAACACCGCCGGCATGGTCACCGCCAGCCCTGCGCCGTGGGCGCAGTCGTAGAGGGCGGAGAGCTCGTGCTCGATGTTGTGGCTGTTCCAGTCCTGGCTCCGGCCCACGCCGCAGCTGTTGTTGTGGGCCATCATGCCGGCCCACATGATGTTGGCCCGGGCGTCGTAGTTGTCCGGGTCCGCGATGACCCGGGGGCCTTCGTGGATCATGGTCAGCAGCAGGGCTTCGATGAGGCGGTCGGTGACCTCCACCTCCGGCGTGTTGGTGAGGTAGCGCTCGTAGAGGTGGGCCATGATGTCCGTGATGCCCGCGGCGGTCTGCCAGGGGGGCAGGGTCTGGGTCAGGGCGGGGTTCAGGATGGAGAACTTCGGGCGGATGGCGTCGCCGCTGGCGCCGCGCTTGAACATGCCCTCCTCCTTGGTGATGACGCTGTCCGGGCTTCCCTCGCTGCCGGCGGCGGCGATGGTCAGCACGGTGCCGACGGGCAGCGCCTTCTCGATGCGCTTTCCGCTGTAGAAGTCCCAGAAGTCGCCGTCATAGACGGTGCCCGCTGCGATGGCCTTGGCGGAGTCGATGGCGCTGCCGCCGCCCACCGCCAGCACAAAGTCGATGCCTTCCTTCCGGCACAGGTCGATGCCCTCATAGACCAGGCCGCTGCGGGGGTTGGGCTGCACGCCGCCCAGGGTGACATAAGGGATGCCCTCGGCCTCCAGGGAGGCCTGCACCCGGCCGATGAGCCCGGACCGCACCGCGCTGCCGCCGCCGTAGTGGATCAGCACCTTCGTGCCGCCGAAGCGCTTCACCAGACTGCCGGCCTGGTTTTCCGTGTCCTTGCCGAAGACGAAGCAGGTGGGGGAGTAGAAGGTGAAATTCTGCATAACTTGCCTCCGTTCGCGGTCGTTCAGATCCGGTAGATATAGCTGCTCTTCCGGGGCGCGGCGGGCCTGGGCTCGTCGGCGGCATAGCCCAGGATGCAGTGGCCGATGCCCTCATAGTCGCCCTCGATGCCCAGGGACTTCAGCAGGGCCTTGCCTTCTTCGCTGTCGAACTCCTCTTTGGCGCGGTGGATCCAGCAGCTGGCGATGCCCAGGGCGTGGGCGGCGTTCATCAGGTTGCCCATCACCAGGCTGCCGTCGTAGAGGTATGTGCCCACCTTGCGGTCCGCCAGCACGACGATCAGGTTCGGCGCGCCGTAGAAGGGATCGCCGCTGCCGCCCATGACGGCGGCGTTCATCCGGGAGAGCTGATCCCGCACGGCCTTGTCGGTGACGGCGATCATAATGGGGGACTGCCGGCCCATGCCGGTGGCGGCGTAGGTGCCCGCCTCCAGGATCTGATCCAGCACCTCCCGCGGGACGGGATCGGGCTTGTAGCTGCGGCAGCTGCGCCGCTCCGTCAGGGTTTTCAGGGTCTCATTCATGGCGTTTTCCTCCTGATCCGGTTTTGACTTGACATGTGCGAAAAAAAGTGTATGATTCATCTTAATCCTTAAAGTTTACTCTAAGTCAAGACTTTTTCGGGAGGAAATTCATGTATTCGATTCAGGATGTCTGCGAAAAGACCGGGCTGTCGGCCCATACCCTGCGCTATTACGAGAAGGAAGGCCTGCTGACCCGCGTGGAGCGCAGCCAGGGGGGCTTCCGGCAATACTCGGACGAGGACTTGGAGCGGCTGGGGCTGATCTGCTGCCTCAAAAACACCGGCATGCCCCTGCAGGAGATCGCCCGGTTCCTGGCCCTGACCGAGGGGGGAGACCGGACGCTGCCGGAGCGGGTGGAGCTGCTGCGCCGGCACCGGGAGAACGTGATCGGGCGCATGGAGGAGATGCAGCGCTATCTGGACAAGGTGACCTGGAAGCTGAACTTTTTCAGCCGGAAGCTGGAGGCCTACGAGGCTGGGCAGGCGGCGGAAAAGGCACTGTGAAAACGGCGCGGATCACCGGACGGCGCGACAAAGGAGAAGACCGATGGCGGAGCAGAGGATAGCGGACCTGAAGGATTATGTGACCTGGCGGGGGGACCTGCCTTTTTCCCAGGAGCCTGTGAACGGGCTGGACGCGCTGTGCATGGCCCTGCTGGCCTACACGAAACTGCCCCGGGAGGCCATTGGGCCGGTGGGCATGCCCCTGTCCACCATCCCGTCGGAGAGCGGCCAGACCGGTGCCGCCGGCTTCGGCGACATGCGGCGGGAGCTGCTGCGCAAAATGGGCGCCTCGGCGCGCTTCGGGAGCGCCCGGGTGAGCTATTCCGTGGACCAGGTGGACGAGATCATGGGCATGCAGTTCGCGGCCTGCTGTGTGGACATCACCCCGGAGATCCGGGTGGTGTGCTACCGGGGGACGGACGCCACCATGGTGGGCTGGCGGGAGGACTTCTGCATGTCCTACGAGTGCCCCGTGCCGGCCCAGACCGCGGCGTCGGCGTACCTGGAGGGCGTGGCCCGGGACAACCAAATGCGGCTCATGGCGGTGGGCCACTCCAAGGGCGGCAACCTGGCGGCCTACGCGGCGGCCACGGCCAATCTCCCGGAGGAACGCCTCCTGTCGGTGTGGAGCTTTGACGGCCCGGGCTTCATGGAGCCCATGCTGGCCAGCGAGGGGTACCGGCGGATCATGCCTAAGCTGCGCTCGGTGGTGCCCGAGTCCTCCATCGTGGGCCAGCTGATGGGCCACCACGTGGAGCAGTCCATCGTGAAGTCCGAGTCCGTGGGCATCCAGCAGCACAATCCCTTCTACTGGCATGTGACTCCGCCCTCGGAGTTTGAGATCGCCAAGGGGACCACGGTGTCCTCCCGCATCCTGAACTACAGCATTGACAGATGGCTCATGAAGGCCACCCGGGAACAGCGCCGGGCGGCGGTGGACGCGATCTTCACCCTGACCAACGTGGCCGGCGCGGAGAGCCCCTCCCAGATCAAGCGCGGCATCATGCGGAACTTCCCCAGGGCCCTGAAGACCCTCAACGGCTTCGACGGCGAGACGAAACGGGTCCTGGGCAGCCTGCTGATCCGTGCGGCCACCCTGAGCACGGCGGGGATGATCGACCGGGCCACGGGCTCGGCGGTGGGCCAGGCGGCGGAGTCCCTGATCCAGCGCTGGATCATCAAAGGGGATGTCCCGCAGGAATGAAAACCGAGAAAGACGGCGGGCGGAGGAGGAAGTGGCTCCGCCGGACGGCCATCGGGCTGGCGGTCTACCTGGCGCTGTGCTTCGCGGTGCCGGAGTGCATCTTTGCCCGGCGCACGTCCCGGGAGGCGTCGGACGCCTTCTGGCGGGACAAACCGGTTCGGCGGGTGGCGATCCCCGGCGGGGCGGGCACGCTGGCGGGCTATCTGGCGGAGGCGCCGGAGGCCAGGGCCCTGGTGGTCATGGCCCACGGCATGAACGCCGACGCAAGCCAGGGGTGGCCGCTGGCGGAGCGCCTGCTGGCGGCGGGCTGCAGCGTCCTGCTGTACGACGCCACCGCGGCCGGGGCCTCCGACGGCGTCACCGGCCACAGCCTGCACCAGTACCGGCTGGACGCCGCGGCGGTGCTGAACTGGATCGCCGGGGAGAGCATGACGTGCCCCGTGGTGCTGTACGGCTTCTCCGCCGGAGGCTGGGGTGTGGCGGCGGCCCTGGCGGACAGCCCGGTGCCCGTGGCGGGGATCGTCACCGCCTCCGCGCCGGACGCCCCGGAGGACCTGATGATCGACAGCATGCTGCAGCGGGTGCCGGTGATCCCAGTGGTGGGCATCCCCGGGATGCTACTGCGGGACCGCATCCTCTACGGCGCCGAGGCCAACCGCTCCGCGGCGGAGGTCATCGCGAAGGTCGGGGTCCCCGCCCTGATCCTCCACAGCCGGGGGGACACCCTGGTGCCGCCGCGGCTGAGCATCGCGGAGGCGGCAGAGACGGACAACGCAAAAACGCTGTGGCTGCCTGAAAGCACAGCGCACAGCGATGTGGCCCACGGGGTGGGCCCGGAGGAGATTCTCACGTTCATTGAGGAACTGCTGGAAGGCGGTTCCTTTTCCTTGTCGTTCCGATGACGCGGGAGCGTCAGTATCCGTAGGCTTCTTCCAGTTTTGTCACGGCGTCTGTCCACGCGTCTACGGCCTGTTCGATACTGCCGGCTTTGAGGGCGTCAAGCGCCGCTTTCGCTTCTTCCACCTTATCTGCCGCATGATCCTTCGCTTCGTCAATCCGAGCTTCCTCAAGCGCAGGGATTACGATGGGTTCGATCCTCTCGGGCGCCTTTGGCGCGAACACGAGAATGGCGAGCACGATAAAGACGATGATGAGAACCGTCATGATCGCGCCCACGATGACGCCCGCCTTGGCGAGGCCTTTGCCTGTCCGGGCCTGGCCGGCGCCGGGGTAGCCCACGAAGGCGAAGTATTTGCCGGCCTTCACCAGGGCGATGATGCCGAAGACGACGCCCAGGGGCGGCAGCTCAAGGGCGAAGGCCAGGGAGAGGATGCCGAAGACCAGGATGGGGGTGGGGTTGCCCAGGGGACGCTCCCGGGTGGTGTTGTCCGTGACCCTGTCGGCCTGGCCGTCGGCCACCTCGCCGCAGTTGGGGCATACCCGGGCGCCTTCGTAGTAGAAACCGCAGTTTGTGCACTTCATGGGGTCAGCCTCCTGTCATCAAGCGTTGTCGGTCAGGGAAGCGGCAAAGGCCATGACGGCCCGGTCATACTGCTCCGGGTTGTTGATCCGCAGGCGCGAGTGAGCGCCCTTGTCGAACCAGACGATGGACTTCTCCGGGGAGGGGCAGGCGTCGAACATGCGCTGGGTGTCCGCCGGCGGGGAGTAGACGTCCTCCCGGCCGTGGAGGAAGAGCACGGGCCTGGTGAGCTTCGGGATCCGGCGGTACGGGCCGTTCCACACCGGGTCCACCCGGCTGCAGATCATCACCCACGCCATGATCCCGTACAGGAAGGGGAAGATGGGGCGCTTCTGATGTACCATGTGGTTCCGGGTGCTGGCGTAGAAGGTCTTGTAGATCCCGTCCACCGCCACGCCGGCGATCCATTCCGGGCAGGCCTTGTCCGTGGCGGCGAAGACCATGGCGGAACTGCCGCTGCAGATGCCGTGCAGGGCGACTGTGGGGTTGCCCAGCTCATCGTGGAGCAGCGACGCCCAGGCCAGGACGTCCCGCCACTCCCGCTGGCCGACGCAGTTGATGCGCCCCTCGGACTCGCCGTGGGCGCGGTTGTCCACCACCAGCACGTTCCAGCCCGCCTGCCGCCAGCCCTCGGCGTAATGGCAGGAGTACACGCAGGACTCCATGCGCCCGGGGAGCAGCAGCACCGCCCGGTCCGCGCCGAAGTCGAAGTACTCGCCCGCCAGCCGCAGGCCCTCGCTGCGGACGTACACCGGCTTCCGGCGCTCCGCCCAGCGGTCAAACCACGCCTTGCCGTCGCCAAAGAGCCGCAGGTATTCCTCGTCCTCCGGCAGGCTGGGCTCCCGCTTCCATTTTTCCTTGTTCTTCCGCACCAGAAGGATGATGTAGAGCGCCGAGGACATGGCCATCGAAGGCGCGATGACCAGAAAGAACACGCCAAGCACGATCCAGAGCCACAGCGGCATGGCGGTTTCCTCCTTTCCGATTCGTGTTTCGCGTCAGGTGACCATCAGGCACCAGTCCCCGATGTCCTCCCCGGCGTCCATCACCGTGCACTCCAGCCCGGGCCAGGCCTGGCCGATGGCCTCCGTCAGGCGCTGCGCGTCTTCCTCCGGGATGTGGCCGGCGTGAAAGGCGATGCAGGTCTCCCGGGTGTCGATGTCCTGGATGCGGCGCAGGCCGGCCAGGACGGCTTCCGTGGGGCTCTCGGCCTCGGCGATGGGGGTGCCCTTCCGGAAGGCCACGCTGACCCCCTTGGCCGTCACCACCCGCAGGGCCTCGATGCCCTCCAGGGCCTCCTGCATGGCGGCCACCCGGGCTTCCGGGTCCGGATTGTCCGGCAGGTCCATGCACAGGGCCCAGTAGACCTCCGCCGCGTTGGCGCACATGGCCACGCGGATCCGGCCGGTGGTGTCCGCCTTCCGGGCCTGCAGGGCTTCCGTCAGCAGCTGCGGGCTGCCCGGCAGCACCAGGATGAGGCCGGGGCCGGCGGAGCGGATGACGCTGTGGAGCTGACCGGCCTGGGCGCTGCTGTCCAGGACGGCGTCGCAGCCCATCTCCCGCAGCATGGCGGCCACGGTTTCGCTGCCGGCGGAGGCGATGATCGTCAGCCCGGCGGAGGTCTGACCGGCCGGCTCCTCAGAGGACTTCCGGGCGATGACCTCATTGTGCTGCAGCTGCATGTTCTCCAGCTTGAAGGTGAGGAACTCGCCGTACTGCTGGACCAGGGCGATGATGTCCCCGGGCTTTTTCGTGTGGATGTGCACCTTGAGGCGGGTGCCGTCCTCCACGGCCACGATGGACTCGCCCATCCGCTGGAGCTGATCCACCAGTGCGTCCCGGGAGAAATCCTGCCGGTAGCCCTTCCGCAGCCGCTGCAGGATGAACTCCATGCAGTAGCCGTCCTCGAAGCTGCTGTCCTCGTCAAACTTGCTGAAATCCGGGGCCTGGGGCGCGGCGGGGAGCCGGTCGGGCTCCGGGGCGTCCGGAAGCAGCTCCCCGAACAGGCAGGCCAGCATGCCCTCGAAGATGTAGATGAGGCCGGTGCCGCCGCTGTCCACCACGTGCATGTCCCGGAGCACCTGGAGCATCATGGGGGTCTCCACCAGCACCTGCCGCATCTGGGCGATGTAGGTGGTGAGCAGGGTCTCGAAGTCGAGGGTCCGGGGCAGCAGGGGCTTCATGCGCTCCACGCCCATCCGGGCCACGGTGAGGATCGTGCCCTCCACCGGGTCGATGACGGCCTCGTAGGCCACCTTGTAGCCCCGGGTCAGGGCGTTGACAAAGGTGGAGGCGCTGACCCGGTCGCTGCGGGTGAGCTCCAGGTAGTAGCCCTTGAACAGCTGCGCCAGGATGACGCCGGAGTTCCCACGGGCCCCCAGCAGCATACCGGAGGACAGACCTTTGAGGAAGTCCCGGATGCTCTCGGCGGCCTCCCCCCGAGGCGCGGCCCGCAGGCCTTTCTCCAGGGTGATGCGCATGTTGGTGCCCGTGTCGCCGTCCGCCACCGGAAAGACGTTCTGCTGGTTCAGCTCCGCCTCGTGGGCCCGCAGGTTCTTCAGCCCGGCGGCCACCATGTCCGCGAAGAGCGTCCCGTTTACGCGTTTTGTACTCATGACTGATGTTCTTCTCCGTCCGGACGGTCACTTTCCGCCGTTCATGAAGTTCTGCAGGATGGCTTTCTCCTCGCTGAGATCCTTGGAGATGGGCTTGCCCACGTAGTACGCGGCCATGAGGCCGGGGCCGATGTTGAGGCCGCAGAAGGCGTGCACGTCGATGATCATGGTTTCCTTGGGGTGGAAGCGCTCCTCGATCATCTTCTTGTATTCCTGCGCCTGGGGCATGCGGCAGGTCTGGGCGATGACGATGGTCTGCTCCTCGGGGTTCTCAATGGTTTTGTCGATGTAGTCCAGCAGGGCGGCGTAAGCGCTCTTGGCGCCCCGGGCCTTGGCCAGGACGGTGGTGAGGCCGTTGTAGTCGAACTCGCCGATGGGCTTCACGCCGGCCAGGCTGCCGAAAAAGGCGGTGGCGTGGGAGATGCGGCCCTTCCGGGCCACGAAGGTCAGGTCATCCAGCCAGCCCGCCTGGTGGTAGCGGTTCTTGTTGGCCTCCAGCCAGTCGGCGGTCTCGTCCAGGGAGAGCCCCGCGTCCCGCTTCCGGGCGGCGTCCATGCACATCAGGCCGAAGCCCGGGCCGAAGCGCAGGCTGTCCACGCAGCGGATGGTGACCCCGGGGAATTCCGCCAGCAGTTCCTCCCGGGCCTTCTGCATGAAGGAGAAGGTCCCGCTGATGCCGGAGGAGATGGCCACCGCCAGGATATCCTCGCCCTTCTCGGCGTAGGGGCGGAAGAAGGCCTTGAACTCTTCCACGTTGGCCGGGGCGGTGGAGTAGGCGGAGGGGTTGCTCTTCAGGGCGGCGTAGAAGGCCTCGCCGGTGGTATCCACCCACTCGGGCACGGCGGTGACTTCCTTCCCGCCGGGGAAGAGCATGTGGCCGGGAACCACGGCGATGTCGAACTTCTTCTGGAGATCCGGGGTCAGGTCACAGGCCACGTCGGCGATGATGCGGAAAGCGCTCATGGGATTTTTCCTTCTTTCTCTTCTCTTTTCGGGCGGGGAGGCCCGGGCTTCAGGTCAGGGGTTCATCCAGATAGGGGTTCAGGAAGCCGGTGAGGCGCTGCCACAGGGCGTCGCCGCCGGCCGGGAAACACAGGGTGTGGGCCGCGCCTTCCACCTCCAGCCAGACCTTGGGCGCGCCGCAGGCCTCGTAGCAGGAGCGGGCGTCCGCCGGCGGCACCGTGGCGTCCGCCGTGCCCTGGATGAAGGCGCAGGGGATCCGGGCTTTGCGCAGGCAGTTCCGGTTGTCGTCCGCGAGGCAGACGTGGGCTCGCAGGCGCATGTACAGCAGCAGCCAGGGGCGCATCAGCGTCCAGGGCGCGCGGCGCTTCCGGACATCGTGGCCGGACTGGACCGCGGGGATGGGGAAGCAGCACTCCATCACCAGGCCCTTCAGCTGGGGGCCGGCCAGGGTGCCGGAGGCGAAGGCCAGGGCGCTGGACCCCGCGGACATGCCCCACAGCAGCGTCTGGCGGCCGGGACACTCCTTCTCCGCCCAGCGCAGCCACGCCGCGGCGTCGCCGGCCTCCCGGATGCCCAGGGTGGGCGTGTCTCCGCCGCTCTTGCCCGTGGTGCGCTGCCACACCAGCAGGGCATCCCAGCCCTGCCGGTGAAAAGCCAGGGCCTGGGCGGCGAACACGTGGTGGGGATGCGAGCGGAAGCCGTGGAAGAAGATCACCAGGCCGCGGTGCGCCGGGGCCTCGTACAGGTCGCCCTTCAGCGCCGCGCCGTCCTCCGCCTCCACGCCGATCTCCCGCGCGGGCAGGGCGTCCAGGGCGTCCCAGGCTTCCGTGAGCCGCTCCCGCCAGGGGGAGGGAGCGGTGATGATGCGCTGCTTTTCCTCCGCGTCGGCCATGGCCGGCAGGTCACAGCGGCGGGTCATCAGCCGGGCGCAGACCAGGGAGGGGATCAGGGAAAAGCACAGGATGACGAAAGCCACCCCCGCCGCCAGCCAGACAGCGATCACGCGTTTTCTCCCTCCCTGTCTCCCCGGGCGCCGCCCAGGGCTTTCTGTACCTGCTCGCTCTCGTGCCGGCCCAGTACGCAAGCCCGGGCGAAGTGCTCGCAGTTGTTGGTCAGCAGATCATAGCCGCCTTCCCCCAGGCGGGCCCGGGCGCGGCGGATGCTCTCCTCCGGCGGCACGCGGCGGCGCTTCTCCCAGAAGCCGAACACCGCCTGCTCCACCATCTGCCCGCAGGCAAACACGTCGATATCCGTGGCCACCACCCGGACGGTCTCCGGCGGCGCGGCCTTGGGCCAGGGCGGCATCCCGAAGGCGATGACCTCCCCGTCGCTGGCGTAGACCCCGTAGTGCCAGACGGATCCGAGCCGGACCCGGATCATGTCTCCGGGCCTGCAGGTCCCGCACCACCATCTCATGCCTTGGCCCTCTGAATGTGGTCGATGACATCCCGCAGCGTGGAGAAATCGGAGGCGCCGACGCCCCGGAAGCGGATGCCGAAGCAGTCCTCCACGGTGATGGCCATGTACAGGATGCTGACGGAGTTCATCCCCAGGTCCTGGGCCAGGCGGGTGTCCTCGGTGGCCTCGGCGGCGGCCTTCTCCAGCCGCGGATCCGCGCTGATCACCAGCTCCCGGAGCTTGTTCAGAATGGCTTCACGGTCATTCAGCATTTGTGATACCTCACGATCTTCATGGCGGGGGTGCGCTCAAAGTCGGTGTCGCGGATGACGATGCGGGACACCCGCTGGAAGGCGGGCAGCTCCCCGTTGACCTGCCAGAGGAGATCCTCGGCGGCCCGGACGGGGTTTTCGCCCAGGGTGGGGAGGAGGCTTTCCCGCAGGGTGGCTTCCAGGGCCAGGATGTGATGCCCGGAGGCGTCCAGGTCCTCGAAGACCTGGCAGTCCTTCACGACCTCCAGGCGGCTGAAGTGCAGCTCCACCTCGGCGGGAGAGATGTTCTCGCCCGTGGGCAGCACGATGATCTCCTTGGAGCGGCCGGTGATGTAGAGGAAGCCCTCCTCGTCGAAGCGGGCCAGGTCGCCGGTGTGCAGCCAGCCGTCCGCCAGGGCGTCGGGCTCCGCGCCTACATAGCCGTCCATCAGGTTGACGCCCCGCACCAGCAGCTCGCCGTCCACGATCTTCAGCTCCTGCCCGGGGTAGGGCAGGCCCACGGACTCGGGCTTCCGCAGGGGCTCCGGGTTGCCGCTCACCAGGTTGGCGGTCTCGGTGAGGCCGTAGCCGGGGTAGAGGGTGATGCCCAGGGCACTGTACTGCTCCGTCAGGTACGGCGGAACCGGGGCGGCGCCGCAGATCACGGTCTTCAGCGAGGAGCCCAGCAGCTTGCCGCCGAAGCGGACGTTCAGGGCCAGCGCCATCTCCGCCAGGGCGGGCACCGTGACCCACACCGTGGGCCGGAAGGCCGCCATGTCCCGGAACAGGTCCGTGTTGCTCTCGCAGATGTGCATCACGCTGCCGGTGTACAGGGCGGTCAGCAGGTTGCGGACCAGGCCGAAGACGTGGGTCAGGGGCAGAGCCAGGATGTAGCGCTGGTCAAAGACCTCCGGCGTGCCGTAGCAGCCGAACATGGTGCCGGCCATGACGGCCCGGTGGCTCAGCAGCACGCCTTTGCTCTTGCCGGTGGTGCCGCCGGTGAACAGGATGGCGCAGCCGTCTTCGGGCCTGCGGTCCGCCATGGGGGCGGGCTCGCAGGCGGTGCCGTCCAGGACCAGGGCCGGAACCGGCGCGCCCTCCGCGGACGCGGCCAGCTTCGGGGTGCGCAGCAGGGCGGCGGCCCGGAACATCCGGCAGCAGCCCGACACCGCCGGGGCGGGCAGGTGAGTGGGCAGCACCGCGGCGGTGCAGCCGGCGGTGACGATGGCCAGGAAGCCCTCGGCAAAGGCGATGCTGTTCTCCGCCAGCAGGGCGACACAGCTCCCGGCGGCGACGCCGGCGTCCCGCAGACGGCCCCGCAGGACGGCGGCCCGCTCCTCCAGCCCGCCGTAGGTGACGGTCTCGCCGGCATAGGACAGGGCGTCGTGGTCCGCAAAGGCCGCGGAGCGGTCGGCCCACATGGCGCACAGGTTGTCGAAGGGCCGGATCTTCGCGAAGGTTTCCTCGGATGTGTACTTCCGGAAGGCTTCATCGGTGATGACGCTCATGGGGATCTCCTCCTTTTATCTCAATGGCCGGACTCCGCCAGGGAAGCCAGCCGCTTCATGTCGTTCTCCAGCCGGCTGACCAGCTGTTCCAGCTGTTGCATGCCCGGCCTTCCGCCGCACTGGGCCACGGGGTTCACCGGGGCGCCGATGACCACCCGCAGGCGGCTGTACCAGTGGGCGCGCCGGCAGATGTGCACCGGAATGATGGGGACCTCCGCCTGGCTGGCGATGAGCACCATGCCGCCCCGCAGGGCCGCGGCTTCGTTCTCCTTCGTGATGTGCCCCTCCGGGAACATGGTCACCACCTGGCCCCGCTTCAGGTGGTCCGTGATGGTCCGGATGGTCTCCAGCGAAGCGTTCTCCCGGTCGATGGGGATGCACAGGAAGTGCCGGAACAGCCAGCCCAGGAAGCGCCCGTTGAAGAAGGATCGCAGGGCCACAAAGTGGTGCCGCCTGTACCAGATGGTGAGCATCAGGTATACCGGGTCGAAGTTGGTGGCGTGGTTGGAGATGATCAGGGCGCCGCCGCGGATCCGCGCCTTTGCGGCCTCGTCGGCGTAGATCTTTTTGGGCCTGAACCAGATGATGCCCGGGATGCCGGCGGTGACGCGGATCAGGTCGTGCAGCCAGTAATGCGGGGACAGCAGCGGCGCGCGCCGCTTATCGGCAGTTTGCATCCACCCATCCCTCCAGTTCAAGGATCCTGCGTCGGATCTCGTCGTTCAGCTGCCCGGCCCGGGCCCGGATGTCCTCCCCCTCGCCCGGGAAGGCGGTGGGGTCGATGGGCTCTCCGAAGGCCACATGGTTGCGTTTGCCGGAGAAGTAGCGCCCGTCGGTGTACACCGGCAGCACCGGGACGCCGGTCTGCAGGGCCAGGTACGCGGCGCCGGGCTGGTAGGGCAGGGGCACGGTCTCTCCCTCCCGGGGCAGGCGGCCCTCCGGGAAGATCAGCACCGCGCCGCCTTTGGCCAGGATGTCCGCGGACCGGTCGATAAAGCCGTAGTCCCGGCTGCCGCGGTCCACCTGTATGCCGCCCATCATCCGCAGAAAGAGCCGCAGCACAGGCCCCTTCTCCCGGAAGAGCAGCTCCGCCATCTGGCAGCGCAGGGTGCGGGTGAAGAACACCATCACCATGTCGGCGTAGTCCCACACGGAGGTGTGGTTGCAGCAGATGATGACGGGCCCCCGGGGGCGCCAGGGTTTGCCTCCGGCCGGCGCGTGCTTCCTGCAGCGGAACACCAGCCGCCAGGGCGGCCAGCCCGTCAGCTTCACAAACCAGTTCCAAAGGCTAATCATGGGTTTTCAGCGCCTCCCGGAGATATTCGCTGAACCGCGCCGGGGTGGTCAGCCGGCTGCCCTGGCTGATGGGCACCGGCACGTCGAAGGTGTCCTGCAGCTCGGAGGTCAGGGCGAAATAGTCCAGGCTGGTGCCGCCACCGTCGGCGAAGAAATCGCTGTCGTCCCGGATGTCCTCCGGCTCCTTGCCCAGGATCCGGGCCATGATCTCCCGGACCCGGCGGGTCAGGGGGTCCGTGCCGTCCTCGGCCTTTCCTTCGCTCTCCAGGAGCGGGATCTCGCCGGCGTCCAGGCGCCTGGCGATGGCGGTGCGGTTCAGTTTGAACTCGTCCTCCCGGATCAGGGGCCGGTCCGTGAAGGCGATCCGACTGATCTGCCCGGCCAGGTTCAGCTCGGCCAGCCGGGCCGTGAGCAGGCCGCGGAGGGCGTCCGGGTCGGCCGCGGGGGAGACGGAGGCCAGCAGCAGGGGCTGGGCGGGAGAGGTGCGCTTGTCCGCGATGAGGGCGATTTCCCGGATGCCGGGGGCGGCCAGCCGGGGCTCGATGACGGCGGGATTCAGGTTCTCGCCGGAGGGCCCGATGACCAGGTCGTCCTTCCGGCCCAGCATGAAGTACCGGCCGTGCTCCTCCCGGGCCAGGTCGCCGGTGGCAAAGACGGTGCCCCGCATGTCCCTCCGGACGCCGTCCGCCAGGAGGTATTTCGCGGTGGAGGGGCCGGAGACCAGCAGCTCCCCGTCCTCCGCCAGGCGGAAGGTGACGGACCGCAGCGGCCGGCCGATGGCGCCGTCGGTCCTGAGACGGAAGCGCGGGCTCAGCTCCACCGCAGTGATGCCGGTCTCGCTCATGCCGTAGCCGTTGGACAGGGGGTAGCCGATGCCGTTGAGGAAGCGCAGCACCTCCGGGCTGATCTCGCTGCCGCCGGTGATCATGAACCGCACCGAGGACCCGAAGAGCTCCTGCCGCACCTGACGGAAGAGCAGTCTGCTCAGGGGTTTGGACAGGACACCGGCCCGGCTCACCAGGTCCAGGCCCTTTTGCAGCTTGGCCCAGGTCTTTTCGCCCCGGCCTTTGATCTCCCGGGAGGCCTGCTTGTACACCGTGTTCCACAGCATGGGCACGGCGAAGATGTGGGTGACCTCGTGGCGGCGGATGGTGTTCAGCAGCGTCTGGGGGCTCAGGTCCTGCAGGTGCACAAAGGTCCGGGAGAAGAACCCGAACCAGAAATACACGGCCACCAGGCCGAAGATGTGGTAGAAGGGGAGGAAGGCCAGCAGCTTCAGGGCGCTGTGGCAGTGCTTCTTGATCTGCGGGCAGGAGCGGATGATGGCGGAACTGTCCGCGATCTGGCTGGCGATCTCCCGGGCGGAGTACGCGCACAGCTTGGGCTGGCCGGTGGTGCCGGAGGACATGACGAACAGGCATTCCCCGGAGACGCCGGGAACCAGAGGCGCGTCGGCTTCGCTCACCTCGTCGGCGAGGATGGTGCGGAGGCTGTACGCCGCCCCGTCGGACACCACGGCCACGGCGTTCGCTTCCCGCAGGGCGGCCTCCCGGACCGCGGGATCCAGGCTGACGTTCACCAGCAGCGGCTGACGGCCGCACAGCAGGATGCACCAGAACAACTCGATCCAGGAAAGGCTGTTCTGCATGGCCAGGCCGACCACGGCGTTCTCCGGGGTGTCCTTCAGCAGCGCGGCCAGCGTGGCGGCCCTGCGCAGGATCCGCCGGCGGCACTCGCCGTAGGTGGTTTTGACGATGCGGTAGCCCTCGCTCCGCTCGTACATCACGTTGTCCTCCTCGGAAAACATGAGGGGGAAGAGGGCCGCAAAGGTGGGCTCGGACCGCTGCAGGGCCGCCAGCTTGCCGCTGACGTACCGTTTGATGGTCCGCTGACCCCCCAGGGTGGATCTGATCATGGCTGCTCCGCACAGACAGGCGGTTTCCCGCCCCATATTGGCGATCCGGCCCGAATGATGGGCACAGACATAACCATTATACCACAGAATGCGCAGATGTCAAAAACAAAAACCCGGCGCGCGAACGCCGGGATGCGGGGGCGGGATCGCTTATTCCTGACTGCCTTCTTCTTCGGTGTACTCATCCAGCTGGTCCATGCGCCAGCTCTCGCCGGCCTCGGTGTAGACGATCTCGGCTTCCGCGATCATCTGCTCCATGGCGCTCTGGAAGGCCTCGTTTTCCTTGCTGATGAGCAGGGACTCGTAGAGGCTGGCCCGGAGGCTGTCATCCAGCTCCACGGGGCCGCCGGGGACGTCGCCCAGGTACTTGACGATGTGGATGCCCTCGCTGTCCAGGGCGGGCTCTGACACATCGCCGATGCTGTCCACGGAGAACGCGGCCTCGATGAGCGTGGGAGACCACATGATGCTGTCCTGGTGCACATAGATGCCCCGGGTGGCAAAGGGCTCCTCCAGCATGAACTCGTCGGTGCCGTAGAGGGCCATCAGGTCTTCAAAGGGGGTGCCGGCCTCCAGGTCGGCCTTGATGGCGTCCACGGTATCCTGACTGGCGGCCAGCACGGCCTTGCGGGCTTCCTCCACCTGATCCCAGGTGACGGCGTCCTCGGGGACTTCCGCGGACTCCTCGGCGCTGGCCAGAGCCTGCTCTTCCCACAGGGCGCTGAGCCGGGTGTACTCCGCCATCAGCTCCTCGTCCGCCGGCAGCAGGATCTGCTTCACGGCGCGGTAGCCCTCGGGGAGGACATAGAGGTCGTAGCCGAAGTAATAGGTGTAGAGCTCATAGTACATGGCCTCTCCGCCGTAGTCCAGGCTCCCTGACACCCGGGCCTCGTACTCCGCCCGGATTTCCTCGTCAGTGACGGTCACGCCGCTGCACAGCTCGGCCTGGACGCGCTCCTGGAGGACCTCCTCGCGGTTCAGCCGCAGGTTGTACTCATAGGGGAAGCCGATGGAGGCGTAGTAGAGGGCGGCGTTCTCCTCCAGCTGGGCGCGCTCCTCCTCGCTGATGTTGTCCGGCTCGTTGGCGAAATAATCGATGTAGCTCTCGATCATGGACGCCCACTGCTCGTCGGCCTGATCCACCAGCGCCTGCTCCTCCTCCTCGGTGAAGCTGTCCAGGCCGTTCTCCGCCGCGTACTGGGCGATGAGGCGGGTCTGGATTGCGTCCTCCATGGACCAGGCCCGGACCACGGACAGGTTCTCCTCGTCGGTCATGTCGTAGCCCTCATCGGAGTAGTAGGAGATGAGGTAGCTGTACAGGGTGTAGACGTCGGACAGATGCACTTCACTGCCGTTGACGGTGGCCAGCAGGGGATCGTCGGCGGCCTCGGCGGACTCCTCCGCGAAGGCGGCGCAGCTCAGCAGCATGGCCAGGGCCAGGATCAGGGCAAGCAGGCGGCTGGTTTTCATCGGATCTCGTTCCTTTCTCCGTCCGCGTGCGGCGCGGGCGCAGGTTCATTATGCCACGAAGCCCGCCAGGGCGCAACCCATCCGGCGAAATGTTACAGTCTGTTCACTTCTCGGGGCGATTGACATCCCGGGTCAGATTTGATACCATATCCCCGGATGAAACATCCCACCGGAGGAAACCATGAAGCGTCAAGTTCTGTTCCTTGTTTTTCTTTGCGCGATCCTGCTGGCCGTCGCGCCGGCTTTTGCGGTGACGATCAACAGCCACGGCGCGGTGATCGTCAACTCCTACACGCCGACCCCGTCGCCGAAGGCGGTCACCCCCACGCCGGCCGCGCCGGAGGCGTCTGAGGAAGCCCTGCCCGCGCTGGCGCCGGTTCCCACGGCGGAACCGACCCCCGAGCCCACCCCGGAACCGACGCCGGAGCCCACCCCGGAACCTACCCCGGAACCGACGCCGGAGCCAACACCGGAGCCCACCCCGGAACCAACCCCGGAGCCTACGCCCGAACCCACACCGGAACCGACCCCCGAACCTACGCCCGAACCGACGCCGGAGCCCACCCCCGAGCCCCGGGACCCGAACACCTACCTGACCGTGACCCTCACCGGCCGGACCGGCCTGGGGGAGACCGTCAGCGCCCGCGCCCGGAACAGCAGCCTCACCGCCGTCTCGGCGGACAAGGAGGACGGCTGGCTGCTGGAAGCCCTGGCGGAGACGTTCCGGTCGGACGACCTGACCCTGACCACCCTGATCATGCCCCTGGCGGATCTTCAGACGGAGAAGGGCGTCAAGGCCACGTCCCTCATCGCCCCCACCTCCGCCGTGCGCTTTCTCAAAGCCGCCGGGGTGGACGCGGTGAGCCTGGCCGGGGCAAACCTGCTGGACTTCGGCATGGAGGGGTACCAGAGCACGGAGTACACCCTGAAGGAAGCGGGGATCATGTCCTTCGGCACCCTGGGCAACGGCATCGCCCATGACGCGGACGAGGTGCTGATCTACCAGGTCAAGGGCGTGTCCATCGGCCTGACCGGGTACGCCCATGAGGCTGGGGCCAAGGACGAGGCCGTGATGCTGGAGCGCATTCACCTGCTCCGGCGGCACGGCTGCGACCTCATCATCGTCAGCGTCGAGTGGGGCACGGCCAACTCCACGTCTCCCTCCGCGGAGCGGGTGGCCCTGGCCAAAAAGCTCATCGACGGCGGCGCCGACGTGGTCTGGGGCCACGGGCCCGAGCTGCCGCAGTCCATCTCCTTCTACCAGGGCAAGCCCATCCTGTTCTCTGCCGGGACCCTGGTGGACGGGTATTCCGGCGCGGTGGCCACCGTGGGCGCGGCGATCCAGCTGGAGTACGATCTGACCGGCCGGACCCCGGCGCTGCGGGTCCTGACCGCCGTCCCCATCAAGACCGGCACCCGGGGCGTCTATCAGCCCGTGGTGATGCAGATCGACAAGAACCGTTCCGCGGTCTTCTCCCGTTTGGCGGCCGTTGCCGCCAGGGACGGCCTGGTGACCCTGCCCAGGGGCTTTGTCCGGCTGGGCACGGTGTACGTCGGCGAGGACGGCAGCCTGTCCCTGCCGGAGGAGGAATCCGGTTCTTGACAAACACGGCTCACATGGCTAAGATAAACAGGAACGCGGCGCACAGCCGCCGGATTGAGGGAGGGCACGGATCATGGCAGCACTGACGATGGACAAACTGAAGGCTTTGTGCAACAACCGCGGCTTCATCTTCGCGGGCAGCGAGATTTATGGCGGACTGGCCAACTCCTGGGACTACGGCCCTCTGGGCGTGGAGTTCAAGAACAACGTGAAGAAGGCCTGGTGGCAGAAGTTTGTCCAGGAGAGCAAATACAACACCGGTCTGGACAGCGCGATCCTGATGAACCGCGAGGTCTGGGTGGCGTCGGGCCATGTGGGCGGCTTCAACGATCCGCTGATGGACTGCCGCGCCTGCAAGGCCCGCTTCCGGGCGGACAAGCTCATTGAGGACTTCACCGGCGGCGAGGAGACCGGCGACGGCTGGACCAACGTGGAGCTGGAGAAGTATATCGCCGACCACGACATCAAGTGCCCCGTCTGCGGCAAGAAGGACTTCACCGGCATCCGGCAGTTCAACCTGATGTTCAAGACCTACGCCGGCGTCACCGAGGACGCGGCCAACGAGATCTACCTGCGGCCCGAGACCGCCCAGGGCATCTTCGTCAACTTCCAGAACGTGATGCGCACCACCCGGAAAAAGCTCCCCGCCGGCATCGCCCAGATCGGCAAGAGCTTCCGCAACGAGATCACCCCCGGCAACTTCATCTTCCG
>JBGVCH010000078.1:0-8507 GCA_045226335.1 Christensenellales bacterium
CATGGCTGAGGCATGGCCGCCTCAGGATTCCGCCGTCTTCTGGTCCTCGGAGGGGATGATGATGGCGGCGAGGATGTAGGCCAGCACGCCGCTGCCGCCGAACAGGCACAGGGCCACGGCGCCGATGCGGACGATGGTGGGGTCGATGTTGAAATACTCGGCAATGCCGCCGCAGACGCCGGCGATCATCCTCTGGGAATTGCTTCTGTACAGCTTCTTCATGGTTTCTTCCTCCTTCTTCTCCTCGTCCCCGGTTCCGCCGGGCGACGCCTTTCCGGTTTCTCGTGGGGTGTCATCCGGTTTCCCCCGGTGACAGGCCCATCATACCCCCGAAAAGCCCCCGGAAAAAGGAAGATTCCATCAAAAATCCATTAGAAACGGATGAGAAAGCCGGCGGCCGGGCCCCGCTTCGGCCGGAGGTGTTTTGACAAAGCCGCGCCGGCGTGGTATAGTGGCTTTGCGAAATCCCATTCGCCGGACCAAGCGTTGAGGAAGTGACTGACCCGTGCCGCGATACAAAAAGAGAAACCGCTCGGATTCGATGACGGATCCGTCCCGGAAGTTCACCGAGGTCCAGGAGACCGAACTGGTGCTGAAGCTGAAGAAGGAAGAGCTGTTTGACCAGCGCATCCTGCTGCCCCACGCGGAGGTGAACCGCGTCGTTTACACCTCCGTCGACGGTTTCGTCGAGAAGTACAAGGGGGAGGGGATGACCCTGTCCATCCTGACCGATCCCGTCAGCCCCGCCATTCAGGACGTCTTCCGGGAAGTATACCGCGCGCATTACCAGGACGAGTACCAGAGGGTCGCGCGGTATCTGAAGCGCCATCTCATCCGAAGCGTCAGCCTGTTTCTGGTCTGCATCGGCGCGTTTCTACTGAGCAGGTGGATCTCGAAAGCCGCCTCCGGCGATACCATCTTCTCGTATGTCGTGGGCAACATCAGCTGCTTCTGCCTGTGGGAGATCGGCTATACGCACTTTGCCATGCGCGACGTGATGAACGAGAAGGAACGGATCAACCGGGCGATGAACGCGGTCATCGAGTTTCAGAGCACGGCGGGCGGACGGGCTCTTTGACGTCGGGTCGGTTTGACGGCGGACGGAATCGGCCGAAAAACCATCCGTCAGAACTGCCACCCGGAAATCCGCTGCGTACAAACAAATGGCCGCCGGAAAACAGCGGCCGGAACGCAAGGACGAACACACCGAAAGAAGGATCAGACCATGGAAGAACTCAGGAAAGATCAGACCCCGGAAGAAGATGAAAATACGGAGTGCAAGCCCCTCACGGACGAGGAATTTGCCGAGCTTCAGCGGAAAGACCGGCGGCGGTTCGGGATCATTTCTGCCATCTGGGACGCGATCCTGGCTTTCTTCAGCTGATCCGGCTGTCCGTTCCCGGACCGCACGGACTTGTGCGGACAAATCAGTGCAAATCAACATGCCCACAGGGCAAGGAGGTTATCACCATGAAAAAACTGTTTGCCATGTTCCTGACGCTCTGCCTCGCCATCGCCGCCGTGGCGGCGTTCGCGGAGGATGAGATCGGTTACTATCCGGATGAGCATCCGGAGTCTGAAGTGTTTCTGAGCACCTGGGTGGCCGAGGACGGCGACTGGCGCGTTGAAGTGTTCGGCGAGGACGGCGGCATCAAGCTGATGGTTGTTCACCGGCTGGGGGACAACAAGGAAGACATCTGGGAATACGCCGCCGCCATGGGCGAGAACGGCGAGCTCACCGCCGTGCCCCTGGGCCTGCACTACAAGCAGGACACGCTCACCTACGACTGGGACGTCACCTACTATGAGGACGGCGATGCGGTGTTCACCGTCAACGAAGCCGACCAGCTCCTCTGGAACGACCTGAAGGAAGACGCCGGCCGCGGCCTGGTCTTTGACCGCATCGGCAGCTTCTACGGCGGGCGCTGGATGAAGGGCGACATCGAGGTCATCTTCTACGACTGGTATGACGGCGAGTACGACATCCGCCTCTATCAGCGGGGCGAGGATGGCGAGATCCTGAAGGACGCCATCCTGAAGGGCGACTATGACGCCGCCACCGACACCCTGACCGCCATGGGCGAGTTCGACGACGAGGAGCCCTTCACCGTCACCTTCTCCTACGACGAGGAAGGCAACGTGGTCTGGACCGAGAACGGCGAGAGCACCGTGCTGGAATACAGCTACCTGACGGACTGATCACCCTTACTGATCCAATTCCGGGCGTCGCTTCGGCGGCGCTTTTTCGTGCTCTTCTTGTTAACGAATACTAAGTGCGGAAGAAAGGATTTCGCGGTCTGCGGACCGCGACCAGGGCTTTCCGTTCGCCCTGGACCTTCGGGGCATACCCTTGCTTGACTTGGAATTCATAAACGAGAAAAGCATGAGGGTGGAAAACGCGGGCAAGAAGTGGTATAATGAAGGCAGAGAGAACGTTTCGCCGGACGGTCCTGACCGCCGGTGATTCGCTGCGGAGGAGGGGTCGTTCATGCCGGATGGAATCCTCATCCTGATTGCGTTTGTCGTGATCCTGCTGAGCATGAGCGTGGCCGCCGCGGAGACGGCCGCGCTGAAAAAGGTCGTGATCCTGGCCACGGGCGGGACCATCGCGGGCGTCGGGGACGCGGTCAGGACCGCGGCCTACGAGCCGGGCGCCCTCAGCGCCGATGAGCTGGTCCGGGCCGTGCCGGGGCTGGACCGCGTCGCGCGGATCGAAGCCATCCAGGTCTGCAACGTGAACTCCGACGACATCACGGGGGAGGTCTGGATCCGCCTGGCGAACCTCATCAATGGGATGGCCGCCGACCCCGACGTGGCCGGCTTTGTCATCACCCACGGCACGGACACCCTGGAGGAGACGGCGTACTTCCTGAACCTGACGGTGAAAACGGACAAGCCCGTGGTGCTGACCGGCTCCATGCGCCCCTCCACCTCCATCTCCGCCGACGGCCCCATGAACCTGTACCAGGCAGTGTGCGTGGCGGTGTCGGACAAGGCGGCAGGCCAGGGCGTGCTGGTGGTCTTTTCCGACCGGATCTATTCCGCCCGCGCCGTCACCAAGACCAGCACCTACCACGTCACCGCCATCGCCGCCGGCGAGATGGGCGCCATCGGCGTTGTGCGCGACGGCAGCGTCTACCTGTACGAGACGCCGGGGAAGCGGCACACCACGGACACGGTCTTTGACGTCAGCGCCGTTGAAGCCCTCCCGAAGGTCTCCATCCTGTACTTTGCCGTGGACGCGGACCCCGGGCTGCTGCGCTACGCCGCGGAACACGCGGACGGCCTGGTCATCGCCGGGGCCGGCGCCGGGGAGTTCAGCCAGTCCTATAAGGAAATCATCGCGGGGCTGACGATCCCCGTGGTGATCAGCTCGCGCATCGACGACGGCATCATCATCCCGGAAAACCTGCTGTGTCCCAACACGGTGGCCGCGGACAACTTGTCCCCGCAGAAGGCCGCCATCCTTCTCCGGCTCGCGCTGCTCAACACGCGGGACTTCGGCGAGATCCGGCAGATGTTTACCGAGTACTGATCCGCGGAAAACGATTTTATACAGAATGACAAACCAAAGCGCAGGCCCGAAGGTTTCCAAAGGGCGATCGGACAGCCCTTTGGCCGCGCCTTCAGGCGCAAAATCCCTGCATGAGAATCGTAAACAAAGGCCGGCGCCGGGTGCCGCGCGGGATCCCGTCCCGCGCATGCCCGTGCGCCGGCCCTTTTCCGCGCCGGAACGCCGTGCTAACTCGCCAGCCGCTCCACATACGCCAGCGCCTCGTGCACGCTGGCGGGCCGCTCCTCCATGGCATAGCGGACCCAGTCCCAGATCTCGGCGTCGGTGGCCTCCCGGACCGTGTACTTCCCGCAGTCCACGCACTGCTGGGGCTTCCGGCCGGACAGGAACGAGTAATAACAGTTCACGCAGTGATAGAGCTTCTTCGGCATTTTTCTTCCTCCTCCGTGTCGTCGTCCGTCTGCCGTACCTCGCCGGTCATCCGGCGTTCCGGGGCCCGCGGAAGCGGTCGTAGTCCCAGATCCACATCCGTGTGTCCGACAGCATCGGCGGGATGATCCGGATTTCCTTCCCCTGCTGCCGGGCGTACTCCACCGCGTTCCGGGTGCCGCCGGGCCGGCCGTCGTAGGCCGCCAGCAGCAGGTCGCAGCTGTCGACGAGATAGCGGTTGCGTCGGGCCAGGCAGTCCCGGTCGTAGGCGTGGGAGACCCAGGTGACGATGTCCGCCTGCTCCAGGTTCCAGCGGTAGCGGATCCGGCTGCTCATCTGCCAGCGGTCCGGCTGCGCGTCGAAGGGCACCGCGATCTCGAGGGTGACCCAGGGGCACTTCCGCCTCAGGTCCATCACCGCCTCCGCGGCGAAGGTGTCGAACCCCAGCGCCCCGCCGGCCAGGAAATGGCTGTAGCCCTTCTTCGCCAGGTCCTCCAGGGCGAAGAAGATCCGCTGCTTGAAGTCGATGCACCTCAGGTCATCCTCGTTGAAGCCGAAGGGCAGCTTCTGCGGCCTGTACCCCGAGAACGCGCAGCGCAGCGGCCGGCCCGCCGCGCGGCCCGGGGCGCACTGCGGCTCCCTGCGAATCGTCCGGTCCATTTCCGTCACCCCGCTTTCCCCTCAGGCCCGTCAGGCCGGCTGCCGCTGGACGTAGTAGCAGCTGTTGTCCGTGAACCGGTACCGCGAATACTGCCGGCACCGGTCCAGCCCGAACCACGCCAGCAGGCCCTGGACTTGGTCCGCGGCCAGCTCCCCGGAGAATCCGACGTACAGGTAGCTCTCATTGTCCTCCCGGGACAGGGCCGCGTCGATCCGGATGCCGTTGTAGTAGAAGGTGTCAACGCCCTGCTTCCTTCCGCAATAGGTCAGCTGTCTGGGATTGAACATGCTCCTCACCTCCGTAGAACATATGTTCGCCTTTCAGGGTGAAAATGATGGGCGGTTGCCCGCCCTTGACGTCCCTCGGGACAGTTTCATCATAGCAGATGGGATGCTACACTTTTTCATCATCCCGGTTTTTTCCTTTTTGGAGATGCCGATCCCCGGAAGGGACCGTCAATCCGGGAAACCGGGCCATTTGCCTGGCGGAAAAGGTGCCCCCGCCGCTTCCCATGATAGCACATATTTCAGAATTGTCAAGAACATATGTTCGCATTTGTAGGTGGGAGTTCAGGGCCTTCCGGGCCGGGAGAAGGAAAAAACGCCGCCGGGGTTGGATCCGGCGGCGGGGGGGTGGTTGATGAATGTGTGGGGCGGGGTCAGAAGAAGGAGACGTCAATCTCCCTCCACCATCCTGCCAAGCTCCTCCGCAAAAGCCAGATACGCCGCCTGGTCTGCGGCCCATTTGCGCAGCACCGCGATCTTGCTCTCGGCGTTTCGGACACTGGGGTGCCGGGCGTCGGCGCGCTGCGGGATCAGCTTCAGGCTCTCCGCCGCCATGTCCGCCAGCAGATTCAGCAGCTGGCCGGAGATGTCCGCGTCGCTGTCCAGGCCGATGGACAGGATCTGCGGGACGAAGCCCAGGGTGGACGCGGTGTAGCAGCTGCCGTCGAAGCCGTTCAGGTTGGCCGCGTCGGTGATGGGGGAGTTGATCTTGTTGGTCAGGTAGACGATCACCAGCTCCCGGGACGGGTCGATCATCACCAGCGTGCCCGTCCATCCCTGATGGCCCACCGTGTCCGGCGACGCCTGGGTGCCGAAATACCACACCCGCTGGTCGTCGCCTTCGCGCCACCAGCCCAGCCCCCACTGGCCGTAGCCGATGGCCTTCGGCGCGGTGAAGGTATCCATCACGTTGCGGGCGAAAAACCGGTGTTCGCCGTAGCCCCCGGTGAGCATCACACTGGCCAGTTTCGCCAGGTCCTCCGCGTTGGAGAAGAGCCCGGCGTGGCCGGAGACGCCCTCCATGCAGTACCAGGCCCGCTCGTCGTGCACCTCGCCCCGGATCGTGGCGGTGCGGACGCCCTCGAAGTACACGTGGCCGTCCCGGGTGTTGCCGTTCAGCTCCGTGGCGGCGCAGTCGTCGGGGCCGAAGCCGTTCTCCAGCGGCAGAAAGGTGGTGTGGGCCAGCCCCAGCGGCCGGTAGAACGTCTCCGCCATGTAGGCGTCCAGCCGCTGCCCGGTGACGGCCTCCACGACGAAGGTCAGCAGCATGTAGTCCACGTCGGAGTACACGGTCCGGGTGCCCGGCTCGTAGAGCAGCGGCGTTTTGCAAATGGCCGCCAGGGTCTCCTCCCGGGTGGCGGCATAGCAAAGATTCGCGCCCGGCGCGCCGATGCTCTGGGCGGCCATGTCGTAGTCCGGGTTGTTGTAGTGTGGGCTGGCGGGGAAACCGGCCTGGTGGCGCAGAAGGTCCCGGATGGTCAGCGCCTGCTTCCAGGCCGCCTGCGTTCCGTGATCCGCCGGGTCCTCCGCGCCGGCGTAGACGATGTCCAGGGTGTCCTCCGCGAACCCGTCCCCCAGATAGTCCGTGACGGGGCGGTCGATGTCCAGCGCGCCATCCGTCACCAGCTTTTGGACGGCATAGTTGACGGAAAACATTTTGGTCACGCT
This sequence comes from Christensenellales bacterium, assembly GCA_045226335.1. GTDB lineage: Bacteria > Bacillota > Clostridia > Christensenellales > Aristaeellaceae > RUG11272. The sequence continues at coordinate 6,557 of JBGVCH010000078.1, forward strand.
GGCCAGATCGAACAGCGTGCCGGCGGTGACCGGGGCGCTGTCCGTCTTCGGCGTGCCGTCGGGCTCATACGCGTTGACCGTTCCCCAGGCGCCGCTGTACACCAGCCGCCCGTTCCGCACCACCGCCAGCTGGGCGCCGGTGAAGCCGTGGTCGATATCGGACGCGATGATGTCGGAGATCAGCCGGAGGGCCTGGGGGTGGATGCCCTCCAGGCTGTCCCCGCCCTCCGTCACCACCGGGTAGGGAACGCAGACCTCCACGGCCTGTGACAGCCCCAGCGGCAGGATGTTCGAGACCTGCAGGGTGTTCACGCCGTTCACCGCCGCGCCGGAGATGTCGAGCTCCCACACGCCCTCCGTCAGACCGGCCGTGTCGACCTTCACCCCGTTGACGTACATCGTGAACCGCTCCACCGCCTCCGACACCCGGAGCCAGACGGTCCCCTGGCCGCGGTACCCGCGGAAACTCACCATGCTGTTCATGGCCAGGGTGTCGTCGGTGTAGCCCTTCCAGTCGGGAAACATGGCCGTTTTCTGCCACGCGTACGCCGGGAGCGCGTCCCGTTTCATTCCCTTCACCTGCCCCATCTCCTCCGGATCCGCAACCGCCGCCGGGGACAGACACGCCGCCAGCAGCATGACCGCCAGCAGCAAAGCCAGCCGTCCGGGTCCTGTTCTTCTCTTTCCGATCCGCATGATCCCTCGCTCCTTTCCGGCCCCGCCGCCTATCATCCCGGCGGGCCGGCAAACTTTACGCCATTATACCCGATGGATCCCGGAACGTCAAACAGCGTCTTGCGAAGCCGGCCGGGTTGTGGTATCCTGTTGGCAAGAGGTGAGAGTATGAACTGGGTTGAAATGATCGGATACGCCGGTTCGGCGCTGGTGCTGATTTCCATGCTGATGAAATCCGTGGTGCGGCTGCGGGTCATCAACCTGGCGGGTTCGCTGATCTTCTCCGTGTACGCGCTGATCATCCGTTCCTATCCAACGGCGGTGATGAACATCGCCCTGGTGGGGATCAATGTGTATCACCTGCTGCACCTGAGCCGGCCCACCCGTCACTTTGACGTGTACGAGGACAGCCCGGGCAGCGCATGGGTCCGGAAGCTGCTGGCCATGTACGCGGCGGACATCGCGGCGTTTTTCCCTGAATTCCGGCCCGATGAACTTCCCCAGGGCGAGGCGCGGGTCTTTGTGGTGCTGGAGGGCAGCGAGGCCGCGGGCCTGCTGATCGGCCGCAAAACCGGGGACGGCCTGGCTGTGGATCTGGACTACTCCACGCCGGTTTACCGGGACTGCTCCGTGGGCCGGGCCCTGTACGCGGCGCTGCCGGGGTTCGGCGTCCGCAGCCTGACCCTGGACCGCGTCCCGGAATCCCACAAGCCCTATGCGAAGCGCATGGGCTTTGAGCTCCGGGAGGACGGCAGCGCCCGGCTGAAGCTGTCCTGATGCCGGCACCCATGACGCGGTGCATGACGGTTTACGAGGCAGCAAAGGAGAACGGAAAAGCCCTCCGCCGACGGCACGGGGTGTTTGCGGCGAGGGCTTTTCTGCCGGCTTTTCTCATCCGTTTCTAATGGATTTTTGATGGAATCTTCCTTTTTCCGGGGGCTTTTCGGGGGTATGATGGGCCTGTCACCGGAGGAAACCGGATGACACCCCAAGAGAAACCGAGGAAGCGCCGCCCGGAAGACCCGGGGGCGGAGAGCAGAAGGAGGAAGAAACCATGAAGAAGCTGTACAGGAGCAATTCCCAGAGGATGATCGCCGGCGTCTGCGGCGGCATTGCCGAGTATTTCAACATCGACCCCACCATCGTCCGCATCGGCGCGGCCGCCCTGTGCCTGTTCGGCGGCAGCGGAGTGCTGGCCTACATCCTCGCCGCCATCATCATCCCCTCCGAGGACCAGAAGACGGCGGAATCCTGAGGCGGCCATGCCTCAGCCATG
>JBGVCH010000079.1:0-59900 GCA_045226335.1 Christensenellales bacterium
GTTGCAGCGCTTGATGAGGCGGGTGACCTCCCCGTCCCGGAACAGGCGCTGGAGCTTGCGCTCCTCGGGGGCGTTGCCCTTCTGCACCTCGCTGGCCATGGTAGTCAGGGATTTCAGGTTGTGGCTCTTGGAGGAGCCGGTGGCGCCGCCGATGCCGTCCCGGCCCGTGCGCCCGCCCAGCAGCACCACCACGTCGCCGGGGGCGGGGGTCTCCCGCCGCACATGGCTCAGGGGCGCCGCGCCCAGCACCGCGCCGATCTCCAGCCGCTTGGCCGCGTAGCCCGGATGGTACAGTTCGTCCACCAGACCGGTCGCCAAACCGATCTGGTTGCCGTAAGAAGAATAACCCGCCGCCGCCGTGGTCACCAGCTTGCGCTGGGGCAGCTTGCCGGGGATGGTGTCCGCCACGGGCGCCAGGGGGTCCGCCGCGCCGGTGACCCGCATGGCCTGGTAGACGTAGGTCCGGCCGGAGAGGGGGTCCCGGATGGCGCCGCCGATGCAGGTGGCCGCGCCGCCGAAGGGCTCGATCTCCGTGGGATGGTTGTGGGTCTCGTTCTTGAACATCAGCAGCCAGGGTTCCGCCTTCCCGTCCACATCCACCTCGATCCGGATGGAGCAGGCGTTGATCTCGTCGCTGACGTCGATGTTGGGGGTCTCGCCCCGCTTGTTCAGCAGCTTGCCGCCGATGGTGGCGATGTCCATGAGGTTCACGGGCCGCTTTTCGGCTTTTTCCCCGTAAACCTCCCGGCGCGCCGCCAGATACCGCCGGAAAGCGGCCTCCACCCGGGGCTTGGCGATCTCGGTTTCGTCGATGGTGGTCAGGAAGGTGGTGTGGCGGCAGTGGTCGGACCAGTAGGTGTCGATCATCCGCAGCTCGGTGATGGTGGGATCCCGGCCCTCCTCCCGGAAGTAGTCCCGGCAGAAGGCCAGGTCCGCCGCGTCCATGGCCAGGCCGTAGCGCTTCACGAAGGCCGGCATCTCTTCCGCTTCCATGCGGGTGAAGCCCTCTAGCGTCTCCACGGTCTCCGGGGTGGGATACTGCTCCTGCAGGGTCTCCCGCTCCGCCAGGTCCGCCTCCCGGGCCTCCACCGGGTTGATGACGTGTTTCTTGATCTGGGCGATCTCGGCCTCGGTGGGATTGCCCTCCAGGAGATAAACCCGGGCCGTGCGCACCGTGGGGCGCTCGCACTGACCCACCAGCTGGATGCACTCCTCGCAGGAGGCCGCCCGCTGGTCGTACTGCCCCGGCAGGTATTCCACGGCAAACACCGCCGCGCCGCCCTCCGGGAGCGCGGTGTACGTCTCGTCCAGCTGGGGCTCGGAGTAAACCACCGGCAGGCACTTCTCGTACAGGGCCGGGTCGATGTTCTCCGTGTCGTACCGGTTCAGCAGCCGCAGCCCCGTCACGGACTTGATCAGCAGGATGTGCCGGATCTCGTGCAGCAGCTGCTTCGCCTCCACGGCGTATTCGGGTTTCTTTTCCACATAGATGCGCCGAACGCTCATCGTCATTCCTCCGCGGCCAGCGCCCGCTGACCGATGTCGTGCCGCATGTGGCGGTCGGTAAAGCGGATCTTCTCCGCCGCGTCATAGGCCGCGGCCACCGCCTCCCGCAGGGTGGGAGCCGTGCAGGTGACGCCCAGCACCCGGCCGCCGGCGGTCAGGATTGCCCCGTTCTCCCCGCGCTTCGTGCCGGCGTGGTACACGTGGGCGGTTTTTCCGGCTTCCTCCAGGCCCGCGATGGGGTAGCCCTTCTGATATGAAACCGGATAGCCGCCGGAGGCCAGCACCACGCAGCAGGCCGCACCGCCGTCGAAGACCACCGGCGTCTCCGCCAGGGTGCCGTCGGTGGTGGCCCGCATGATCGTCAGCAGGTCGCTCTTCAGCAGGGGCAGCACCACCTGCGTCTCCGGGTCGCCGAAGCGGCAGTTGTACTCGATGACCTTGGGGCCATCGGCGGTGATCATCAGGCCAAAGTACAGGCAGCCCTTGAAGCTGCGGCCTTCCTTGTTCATGGCGGCCACCGTGGGCAGGAAAATCTCCTTCATCGCCCGCTCCGCCACCGCGGGGGTGTAATACGGGTTCGGGGCCACGGTGCCCATGCCGCCGGTGTTCAGGCCCTGATCGCCGTCCAGGGCGCGCTTGTGGTCCATGGAGGACACCATGGGTTTCACCGTCTTGCCGTCGGTGAAGGCCAGCACGGAGACTTCCGGGCCGGTGAGGAATTCCTCGATGACCACCCGGCTGCCGGAGGCGCCGAATTTGGCGTCCACCATCATCTCCCGGAGGGCCGCCTCGGCTTCCTCCCGGGTCTGGCAGATCAGCACGCCCTTCCCCAGGGCCAGGCCGTCGGCCTTCACCACCAGGGGGCAGGGGGCGCTCTCACGGACGTAAGCCAGAGCGGCCTCATAGTCATCAAAGGCCTCGTAGCGGGCCGTGGGGATGCCGTAGCGGCGCATCAGGTCCTTGGCGAAGATCTTGCTGCCCTCGATCATGGCGGCGGCCTTGCGGGGCCCGAAGGCCGGCACGCCGATTTCCGCCAGGGCGTCCACCATGCCCAGGCACAGGGGATCGTCCTGGGCCACCACCACATAGTCCACCGGGTTTGCCCGGCAGAAGGCCACCACGCCCTCCACGTCCGTGGCCTTCAGGGGCACCAGCTCACAGAAGGCCGCCATGCCGCCGTTGCCGGGTGCGGCCCAGATCTTCTTGACGTCCGGGTTTTCCGCGATTTTCTCCGCGATGGCGTGCTCCCGCCCGCCGCCGCCGATGATCAGGATGTTCATGTCCGCCTCCCGCGTTCGATCAATGATGGAACAGCCGCTGATGGGTGAAGCACATCACCATGTCGTAGCGGTCGCAGGTCTCGATGACCTGGTCGTCCCGGATGGAGCCGCCGGGCTGGGCCACGTACTGCACGCCGGAGCGGTGGGCCCGCTCGATGTTGTCGCCGAAGGGGAAGAAGGCGTCGGAGCCCAGGGACACACCGCCCTGGCGGTCCAGCCACTTCCGCTTCTCCTCCCTGGTAAGGGGCGCGGGCTGTTCGGTGAAGTACCGCTGCCAGTACCCGTCCGCCAGCACCTCGTCGGGCTCATCGGAGATGTACACGTCGATGGTGTTGTCCCGGTCCGGCCGGCCGATGGTGGGCAGGAAGGGCAGGGCCAGCACCTGCGGATGCTGCCGCATGAGCCAGTTGTCCGCCTTGGAGCCCGCCAGGCGGGTGCAGTGGATGCGGCTCTGCTGGCCGGCGCCCACCCCGATGGCCTGGCCGTCCTTCACGTAGCAGACGGAGTTGGACTGGGTATATTTGAGGGTGATGAGGGAGATCATCAGATCTCTCTTCGCCTCGGCGGGGAGCTCCTTGTTGGCCGTCACGATCTCGGCCAGCATGGCCTCGTCGATGCGGCACTCGTTGCGGCCCTGCTCGAAGGTCACGCCGAAGACCTGCTTGCGCTCCACCGGCGCGGGGACATAGGCCTCGTCCATCTGCACGATGTTGTAGCCGCCCTTGCGCTTGGACTTCAGGATCTCCAGGGCTTCATCGGTGTAGCCGGGGGCGATGATGCCGTCAGAGACCTCGGGCTTGATCAGCAGCGCGGTGGCCTTGTCGCACACGTCGCTCAGGGAGATCCAGTCACCGAAGGAGGACATGCGGTCCGCGCCCCGGGCCCGGGCATAGGCGCTGGCCAGCGGGGACAGCTCCCCGGCGTTCTCCGGCACGAAGTAGATCTGCTTCAGGGTGTCGCTCAGGGGCACGCCCACCGCCGCGCCGGCGGGGCTCACGTGCTTGAAGGAGGCCGCGGCGGGGAGGCCGGTGGCCTGCTTCAGCTCCCGGACCAGCTGCCAGCCGTTCAGGGCGTCCAGGAAGTTGATGTAGCCGGGCTTGCCGTTGAGGACGGTCACGGGGAGTTCGCCGCCCTCTACATAGATGCGGGAAGGCTTCTGGTTGGGGTTGCAGCCGTATTTCAGTTCGAGTTCATGGGCCATTGCGGTGTCCTCCTCACACGTTCTTGTTCAGGATGGCGGTGTTTTCGGCCTCGCCGGTCTCCAGGTTCAGGAAGGCCGTGAAGAGGGAGACCTTGTTGTCGGGGTTCAGGTTCTCCCAGAGGGTGGCGGTGAAGGCGTCGAAGTCGTTGCACACGGAGATCTTCTCCGGGTCGCCCGCAAAGGAGGGGATGGGGTTGCCGTCGCAGCGGTAGGTGTGGAGGAAGTGCCCCTCCCCCGCCACGGGCTGGTCGTACTCCCAGAAGAAGCGCTGCACGCTGTCGCCGTTGCCGTCGTCGCTCTTCAGGATGGACATGCGGTAGGCGGCTTTGCCCCCCCGGACGTCCACCAGGGCGCTGATGCGGGGGGTCCAGTTCGGCGGGTCCGGCTCGAAGGTGCGGGTCCGCAGGGCCTCCTCGAAGCTCCTGCCCTCTGCCAGGAAGTCCCGGACCGTGTCGGTCTGGTCGCCGTTGGTGACGATCCACAGGCCCTTCTCCGGCACCCGCACCGGGGCGTAGATGATCAGGGACGGGTCCACCATCTTGCTCTCGTCAAAAGCCTTGGTGATGATGCCGCCGTCTGGCTGGGCCACAAAAACCCGGTTCCGGCTGTTGACGCTGCGCCCCATGATGAAATACCCGACAGCCGCCCGCTTCCCGTCCGGCGTCAAGCCCACCACGATCCCCCGCCCGGGATAGGTGTTCTCCTTCAGCAGCTTTCCAATGTCCAACATTCTTACTCCTCCAAATCATTCCGAATTCCGCATTCCGAATTCCGAATCTCAATCTCCCTCGCCACATCCTCCACCGCGGCGGGGAGGAGTTTCCACTCGGCTTCCTCCATCACGCGGCGCTGCAGGGTTTCCGGGGTGTCGCCCGGCAGGATGTCCACCGCCTTCTGGGCGATGATCTCCCCGCCGTCTGGGATCTCGTTGACGAAGTGCACCGTGGCGCCGGTGACCTTCACGCCGTAGGCCAGGGCGGCCTCGTGCACCTTCAGACCGTAGAAGCCTTTCCCGCAGAAAGAGGGGATCAGGCTGGGGTGGATGTTCAGGATCCGGTGGTCGTAAGCCCGGATCACGTTCTCCGGCAGGATGGTCAGGAAGCCCGCCAGCACGCACAGATCGATCCGGTTCTCCTTCAGGACCGCCAGGAGGCGCTCCCCGTAGGCTTCGATGGCCTCGCCCTTCGCCTTCTGCACCACCGTCCCGGGGACGCCGGCCTTCTTCGCCCGCTCCAGGGCGTAAGCCGCGGGGTTGGAGGCGATGACCAGGGCGATCTCCGCGTGGGGGATCATGCCCTCGGCCTTCGCGTCCAGGATGGCCTGCAGGTTGGTGCCTCCGCCGGAGACCAGCACGGCTGTCCTCAGCACAGGATAACCTCCTTTTCGCCGGCGACGATCTCGCCCAGGACGTACGCGTCCGGCTCTCCGCCGGCGCGCAGGGCGGCCAGGGCCCGGTCCGCGTCCGCCGCGGCCACGGTGACGGTCATGCCCACGCCCATGTTGTAGGTGTTGAACATGTCCCGCTCCGGCACGTTTCCTTCCCTCGCGATCAGGTCAAAGATGGCGGGGGTGCGGAGGGCCGCCTTCTCGATCTTCGCCGCGCAGCCCTCCGGCAGGCTGCGGGGGATGTTCTCGTAGAAGCCGCCGCCGGTGATGTGGCTGATGCCCCGGGGCCGGATCTCCTTCATCAGGGCCAGCACGGGCTTCACGTAGATCTTCGTGGGGGTCAGCAGGGTCTCCCACAGGGGCTTCTCCAGCTCAGCATACATCCGGTTCTCCCCGCCCCCGCCGATGCGGAAGGCCTTGCGGATCAGGGAGAAGCCGTTGGAGTGCACGCCGGAGGAGGGCAGGGCGATGAGGACGTCCCCGGGCCGGGTGGTCTCCCGGTCGATGATGCGCTCCCGGTCCACCAGGCCCACGGTGAAGCCCGCCAGGTCGTACTCGTCCTCGGGCATCATGCCGGGATGCTCCGCGGTCTCGCCGCCCACCAGGGCGCAGCCGGCCTGCACGCAGCCCTCCGCCACGCCGGCCACGATGTCCGCGATGACCTCCGGCACGTTGCGGCCGCAGGCGATGTAGTCCAGGAAGAACAGCGGCGCCGCACCGCAGCAGATCACGTCGTTGACGCACATGGCCACGCAGTCGATGCCCACGGTGTCATGCCGGTTCAGCAGGAAGGCCAGCTTCAGCTTCGTGCCCACGCCGTCGGTGCCGGAGACCAGCACCGGCTCCTTCATGCCCGTCAATTCCGGCCGGAACAGGCCGCCGAAGCCGCCGATGCCCTCCACCACGCCGGGGACGGCGGTGCGGGCCACATGGGCCTTCATCAGCTCCACCGCGCGATAACCCGCGGTGATGTCCACCCCCGCGGCCTTGTAGCTGGCGCTCTCACTCTTCATGCGTTCTCCTCCTTCGACCGGGACAGCGGGATCTCAAAAGCGAGCTTCGCGTGGCGCACGGGCGCCGGGACGGGGTAATCGCCGTTGAAGCAGCCCTTGCACATCTCCAGGTGTTTGTTCCCGGTCAGCTTGTCCAGGTCCTCCATCCGCAGGAAGCCGATGGAGTCCGCGCCGATGATCTGGCAGATCTCCTCCTCGGTGTGGAGATTGGCGATGAGGGTCCCCTCGTCGTCCACGTCCGTGCCGAAGTAGCAGGCGTGGCGGAAGGGCGGCGCGGAGAAGACCACGTGCACTTCCTTCGCCCCGGCCTCCCGGAGGATGCGGATCACCCGGGCGGAGGTGGTGCCCCGGACGATGGAGTCGTCCACCAGCACCACGCGCTTGTCCCGCACGGTGGCGGAGACGGCGTTGAGCTTGATGCGGACGCTGTCGGAGCGCTCCTTCTGGGTGGGCTGGATGAAGGTCCGGCCGATGTACTTGTTCTTGATGAGGCCGATGCCGTAGGGGATGCCGCTCTCATAGCTGTAGCCCAGGGCGGCGTCCAGGCCGGAGTCCGGCGCGCCGATGACCACGTCCGCGTCCACGGGATGGGACTTCGCCAGCAGCCGGCCCGCGGTGACCCGCGCTTCGTGCACGGAGACCCCGTCCACCACGGAATCGGGGCGCGCGAAGTAGATATACTCGAACACGCACAGGCCTTTGCGGCCCCGGACCAGCGGCGGCCAGGCGGTGACACCCTCGCGGTTCACCACCACCATCTCGCCGGGCTCGATGTCCCGGACGAACTCCGCGCCGATGGCGGCCAGGGCGCAGGTCTCGCTGGCAAAGACGATGTCCTCGCCGATCCGGCCCATGCACAGGGGGCGGAAGCCGTGGGGATCCCGGGCCGCGATGAGCTTGGTGGCGCTCATCACCACCAGGGAGTACGCGCCCTCGATGATCTCCATGGCGGCGCGGACCGCGGCCTCGATGGAGGTGGTCATGAGCCGCTGCTGCGTGATGGCGTAGGCGATGACCTCGCTGTCGGTGGTGGTGTGGAAGATGGCGCCGCCCATCTCAAAGCGCTCCCGCAGGAAGGCGGCGTTGGTCAGGTTGCCGTTGTGGCACAGGGCCATGGCGCCTTTCAGATGATTCACCAGCAGGGGCTGGGCGTTGGCGCTGGTGAGGTTGCCGGTGGTGCCGTAGCGGCAGTGACCCACCGCCATCTCGCCCTCCTCCATCTTGCTCATCCGGTCCCGGGTGAAGACGTCCGCCACCAGGCCCACGTCCTTGTGGCAGGTGATGACGCCGTCCCGGTTGATGGCGATGCCGCAGCTCTCCTGGCCCCGGTGCTGCAAGGCGTAGAGGGCGTGGTAAGCCTCGTCGATGACGCCGGTGCCTTCCCGGCGGTAGATGCCGAAGACGCCGCATTCCTCGTGCAGTTTTTCACTCTGATGCATGGAAGCTCCTCCTTGCGTACACGCTGACAAACAACATCCCCGCCGGTCCGGCTGTTCGGTCAGGCAGGCGGGGCTGTACCGGTCACTCACTCGCCCATCAGGCGGTGGCTGATCTCTGCGTAGGCCTCTTCCACACCGCCCAGGTCGCGGCGGAAGCGGTCCTTGTCCAGTTTCTCATGGGTATCGGAATCCCAGAAACGGCAGGTGTCGGGGCTGATCTCGTCCGCCAGCACCAGGGTGCCGTCGGCGGTCTTGCCGAACTCCAGCTTGAAGTCGATGAGGTCGATGTGCAGGGGCTTGAACCAGCGGACCAGCAGGTCGTTGATCTTCAGGGCGTAGGCGGCGATGTCCTTCATGGTCTGGTCGTCGGCCCAGCCCATGGCGGCGATGTGGTACTCGTTCACCATGGGATCGCCCAGCTCGTCGTCCTTGTAGCAGTACTCCAGCACTGTGCGGCGGAGGGGCGTGCCCTCCTCCAGGCCCAGGCGCTTGGACAGGCTGCCGGCGGCCACGTTCCGCACGATGACCTCCAGGGGCACGATCTGCACCTTCTTCACCACCGTCTCCCGGTCGGAGATCTCCTCCACGAAATGGGTGGGGACGCCGTTGCTCTCCAGCATCTTCATCAGGAAGTTGGTCATCTTGTTGTTGATGACGCCCTTGCCGTCGATGGTGCCCTTCTTGAGGCCGTTGAAGGCGGTGGCGTCGTCCTTGTAGTCCACGATCACCAGGCCGGGATCGTCGGTGGCGAAGACCTTCTTGGCCTTGCCCTCATAGAGCTGCTCGAGTTTCTTCATATCGTCTTCCTCCTGTTTCCGTCTTCAGTCGATGGTCAGCGCCGCGTCCTTGCGCAGCACCGCCGCTGTCTGTTCCTCCCGGAGCCCCTGCAGCCGCGCCGCCAGGGCCTCGTCTTCCACCGCCAGGATCTGCGCCGCCAGCAGAGCCGCGTTGGCGCTGCCGTCGATGGCCACCGTGGCCACCGGCATGCCGGAGGGCATCTGCACCGTGGAGAGCAGGGCGTCCAGGCCGTCCAGGGTGGAGGACTTCACCGGGATCCCGATGACCGGGAGGGTGGTCCGGGCTGCCAGGGCCCCCGCCAGATGCGCCGCCTTGCCGGCCGCGGCGATCAGCACGCCGAAGCCGTTCTCCCGGGCGTTCGCCGCGAAGGCCGCCGCCGCGTCCGGCGTCCGGTGGGCCGAGTACACATGCGCCTCGAAGGGGATCTCCAGCTTCTTCAGCTGGTCGAAGCAGGGCCTGAGGGCCGGCAGATCGCTGTCCGAGCCCATGATCACCGCGACTTTCCGCATGGGTTTGCTCCTTTCCGGGCCGTGTGGTCACAAAAAGAGCCTGACCTGAGGGTCACGCCCTTCGGTTCCATGCTCGGGTCCGGCGGCCACGGATCGCCCGGCTGCCCGTCTGCTGGTGGTTGCCACACGATCACCGCCTTCCCGAACATTACGCCTCATTCTATGCGAAAGGCCCTCTCCTGTCAAGCCCCCGGGGGAAGAAAAACAAAACTTGACCAGAGGCGCGGTTTGTCATGGCTTTTTTGGTGATTTCCATCCCAGATTCTCCCGTTTTTCGGGCGCTGCCGCTGGCGAATGTTTGATGACGCTTTCCGAAAAATGTTCGTGTTTTTCTGTTCTGGCCGGCTTTTTCCCATCCCCGACATGGTTTGGCGCTTCAACGATCCAGCGCCTCTTTGCCCTTGACATTGGCTTGTCTGTATTATAAGATACGCATACGCGTTGGGATTGCCCGATCATGAAAACTTGATAGGAGGATGACTCATGTTGCGCAAAACATTCCCGGTCCTCGTTGTGGTGGTGACGCTCTGTTTCCTGGTCCTGTTCTCCGCAGCGGTTGCTGAAGATGATAACAGTATGTATGCTGTTACAAACTCATTCTCCGTGCGCGTTCCAGACGGCTGGACTGTTGAAAACGATGGTTATTTCACATATGAGAACAGCGATGTCCGCTATGAGGTGGATTTCTTCGTCACCGGTCTGAAAGATACTTCCGTGCTCAACAGCTCCAACCGTCCGGAATACCTGCAAGCCGCGCTGGAACGCTTCTTCAAGAACAATTTTGAACAGGCAGCTTCTGAGAATGCGTTCATCTCGTCTGTGAACCTTGACGGCCGTGAGGGTCTTGTTTTTGTTGCCACAGGAAAGTATCTGGCAGGCTACCTGTGCTTCGACCAGGAAGACAATATTGTCATGATCCTCATCGCGGGATTCCAGCGCCGCACAAATGAAGTCGATCCTTTGAACCGAAAAGATCTGCTTCTCTACATGCTGGGAGTGGATACGGCGCAAGTATACTCCCACGGCGAAACGCCCTTTGACGTTCAAGTGCCTTCGGATTATGAGATTATAGAAGAATCAGATTCCCGTATTGTTGCCAGACAACGTACAGACACGTATATTTTCGTCCTTCAAATCTGGACGCACGATTTCAGCCAAAGCGCGGATATGCTTGACCTGATGAGTTATGATGATGTGCTCACCAGTTGCTGGAAAAGCTTCGAGTCTAAGCTGACGGAGGCAGGATACACAGTTGAACGGGGAGAGTTTCGCGACAGGTACACCATTCCATTGGATGGATCGTATACCATCGGAGAGGCCCTCGAAATCACAAATGAAAGACCGGAAGGCGGTATGCTCAGCTCGTATCTTCAGTTTTTGGGAACCGATCCTGATGGCGGCGATTTGATGGTTGCGTTCGTTCCGGGCGGATATCAATACAAGACCGTGATGTTGACCGTTCGGAAGTTGAGTCCGGATCTTAATGCTTTGATGGAAGAAATCGTCGTATATTGAAGGGCTGTACAAAACAAACCATGACGTGTTCCCCAAAGCGGTTTCGTGGCAACTGATTCGATTCAAGGGACTGTTGAAGAAGCACAAGATGATATGCTCCCCCTGAAGCAGACACTGGAAAAAGCAAACCGGTGAGCTTCAGGGGGTATTTTCGTCGAGGAGAGCAACGGAGCGATGCCTGCAAAGGAAAGCTGGTGCAAGGGAGATGGCGACTGAACTTGTAATCTTGGTCTTTTTGTCACTGTCTTTCTCGTCTTTTGCTCCTGTTCGCTGCCCACCTGTTTCCCAAGCACCGCGCTTGCAATTTCCCCGCCCCTATGGTATAATGCCCCCTGCCGGCCGGAGTGGTGGAATTGGCAGACGCAACGGACTCAAAATCCGTCGCCAGCGATGGCATACGGGTTCGACCCCCGTCTCCGGCACGCCCGGAACCCTTGGATGACAAGGGTTCTTTTTGTTCAACTCCGGAGCCGAAGAAAAACCCCACCCGGCGCGCGGATGGGGTTTTCCGGTGTGGCATCGGTGATCCCGGCGTCAGCCTTCGCGCCGGTCGTCCCTGCCGTTGGGCCCGTAGTACTTCAGGGCCAGCATGGTGATGTCGTCGAACTGCGGCGCGTCGCCCACAAAGGCCTCCACCGCGCTGCCCACGGCGCCCAGCAGGGCGTCCGGCTTCGCGTCGGGATCGCGGTTCAGCGCTTCCAGCATGCGGTCGTTTCCGAAGAGCTCATTCCGGGCGTTGGTCGCCTCCGGGACGCCGTCGGTGTAGACGAAGAGGCAGTCTCCGGGGTTCATCCGGAATTCATGCTCCCGGAAGCGCAGGCCGTTCATGGTGGCCAGGGCCGGGGAGTGCTTGTAGACCACCAGCTCGAAGTCCCCGTCCCTGCGGCGCAACGTCGGGTGTTCGTGGCCGGCGTTGGCCGCGACGCCCCTGCCCGTGGACAGCTCCAGGATGGCCACCCAGGTCGTCACGAACAGTTCCGCCTCGTTGCCGTCGCACAGCTGGGCGTTGACGTTGGCCATGATCTCCGCCGGGCTGTCTCCCCGCTGGGCGCGGTTCTTGATCAGCGTCTTGGAGATCACCATGAACAGCGCGGCCGGCACACCCTTGCCGGAGACGTCCGCCATGACCATGCACAGGTGGTCGTCGTCCACCAGGAAGAAGTCGTAGAAGTCGCCGCCCACTTCCTTGGCCGGCGTCATGGTGGCGTAGAGCTCGAACTCCGTCCGGTCCGGGAAGCAGGGGAAGATCCTGGGCAGCATGTCCGCCTGGATCCCGGCGGCGATGGACAGCTCCGAGCTGATGCGCTGCTTCTCCGCCGTGACGGACTCCAGGTTGGACATGTAGTCCTTCAGGCTGTCCGCCAGGGCACGGATGTCGTCCGCCAGCAGGTGCACCTCGTCCCTGGAGCGGATGGACACCTCCTGGTAGTTCAGCTGATCCGGCGACACGTTCTCGTTCAGCTGGCCCACGAACTCGTCCGTCTGCTTGCTGATCCGGGTGATGGGCCCGGTGATCCGGTACTGGATGAACACGATGAAGAGGATGACCAGCAGCGCCATCATCCCCAGGGAAATGGCTGCCGTGCGGATCACATACTGGTTCAGATTCTGCCGGATGTCGTTGATGTCCAGGTCCGTGCTGATGATGGCCACCGGCGTCCCGTCCCCGTCAAAGAGGACCCGGTAGCAGGTGAGCATGTCCCCGTACTCCTCGGTGGAGTTTTCATAGAACTTAATTTTGCCTTCCCGGCTCTTCAGCGCGTCCATAAAGACCTGGCGCATCTCCAGGTCAAAATCCCCCTCCTCGCAGGGATCTCCCAGATAGCTGTAGACGTCTTCCTCAGCCTTGCCCATCAGGTCCGCTTTTGTGGCGCCGTTGATGACGAAGCACATGCTGTCCGGGTCCGAGAGGTCCTTGAAATACACCGCGTAGATGTACGCGATGTCGGACTCCTCCTTCAGCATGTTCAGCCCATCGCGGGTTTTCCGGTACCCCTCGTCCATCACGCCGGCCCGGATATCGCCGGCGATCTGATACTTCTCAAAGTATGAGCCGGCCATGCGCAGGATGGTCTCCGCGTAATCGTGGTACTTCTCCGTCACAGTCCGCTTGAACTGCCCATAGTTGCTGAAGCCCAGGGCGGAGGTCAGCAGGATTGTGAACAGGACGCAGTAGAGCGTGACCTTCTGTTTCAGTCCAAACTTTTTCATTCTTCGCCGTATCTCCCGTAAATCTTGCTGGCCGAGAGCAGCACGTCCAGGGGAAGCCGGATCCCGGACCGCTGGAGGGTGTCGATGTTGAAGACCAGGAAAGGCGCCGTGTCATAGATCTGGCCGATGGCGTCCAGGCTCTTTCCGTCTTTCCAGGCCGTCATGGCCTCGGCGGCAAAGCGGCCGATGTTGGTGTAGTCGCACATTTCCACCGCGGCGGTGGCGCCGTAGCGCACGTCCTCGGTGCTGTTGACGGAGAACACCGGGATACCCTTCTCCACAAAGGGTTCCAGCACCGGCGCGAAATCCTCCGGCTCCAGCAGGGAGGTGGTCAGGATGTACAGGTCGATGTCCGCGGCGGCCAGTTCCTCATGGGCCGCCAGCATGTCCGCTTTGTACGCCTCATACATCTCGTCGGAATCGTCGATGTCGTCCGAGACAGACCGCCGGACCACTTCCACGCTCTCGCCGTCCGCGCTGTGTTCCGCCGCGTACGCGTCCACCGAGGCCGCCGAGCTGTAGACGTACGCCTCCGGGTCCTCCATGTTGTACACGATCCCGATCTTCTTCGGGGCAAAGATGCTGTTCATGACGGAGAGCGCGCGCTGGTCCAGCCCCACGCTCAGGTGGGCCCAGCCCCGCGCCGTGCCGGAGAATTCCTCGCCCGCCACGATCTCCGATCCCACCGGATCGCTGGCCAGGAAGTTCATGTACGGGAGATCGGTGCTGTCCTTCACGAACAGGCCGCCTGCCGTGCCCATGGTGATCACCAGGTCAATGCCCTGCTCCTCCATCAGCGTCCGGTACTTCTCCGCCTGTTTCCCCTCGCTCAGCCGGGCCCACGCGGGGGTGGACAGGTCCACAAAGGCCTCAGGGACGAACTCGAACGTTTCCGATGATTCAGACGCGGCGCAAAGCGCAAGCCATACCTCCCTGGCGGCCGTGCCCCGCTCCGCCGCGCCTTCCGGAAGCTCCAGAACCCCCTGCTCCTCCAAGGCGGCGGCGATCTCATAGATCTGGAAGTCAAACTCGTAGTAGGATTCCGCCTGGCAGTAGCCGATCCGCTTCGCGCCGGAGGCGGCGGGCTCCGCGCGGGACGCCGTGACGGCCCCCAGCGCCAAGCCTGCCGTCAAAAGGAGGCACAGGGCCTTCGCGCCCTTCTTCCGGTTGTAGAGGAAGAACAGCACGGCGCACACCAGCACCACGCCGGCGATCACGTAGAGGCCGCCCACCATCATCACCACGGAGAACACCACCGGGGCCAGGGCGCCGATGAGGCTGGAGAAGAAGCCCTCGATGCCCAGGGTCCTGGAGAAGCCGATCTTCTCCGACAGGGGCAGGTGGTAGAGGTACTCGAACTGCATGCTGGGCATGATGCCGTCCGCCACGCCGATCACCAGCACGATCAGCGCAGCCAGCACCACGTACTCCTTGACGGAGAACACGCCGATGGTGACCGCCAGCACCAGCAGGCAAATCGTCATCAGCACCGCCGGCGCCATCTTATTGCCCTGCTTCTTGCAGATCCAGGTGCCGATGTAGGCCGTCGCCATGCCGTAGAGCAGCATGACCACACCGATGATGTCCATGGTCACGCCCTTGCCCACGGCGTAGACCGGGAAGAAGTAGTCCACGAACATCATGATGAAGGAATACGGCGCCACGATGAACAGGATGTAGGAGATGAAGTGCAGGTCGAAGCCGATCTTCTTCTTCTCCTCCGGCTTTCTCTCCTGCCGGACCTGGTACACGTCCATGCCGTAGCGGAAGATCAGGAAGAACACCGCCACGCCCGTCACCGTCATCACCAGGTAGGCGCCGGAGTAGCCGAAGACGCCGGCCAGCAGCGCGCCCACGGAGGCGGCGCAGGAGAAGCCCACGATGATGGCCGCGTTGGAGTTGGCCGTGTAGGTGGCCATGTTCTGCTCGGAGGAGACGGCCACCGCGTAGATGTCGATGCCCATCTTGGCGAAGCCCAGGCCGACGCCCACCACCATCTGGGCCAGGATGAAGGGGATGGGCTGCTTCGCGAAGGCCGAGAGCAGGGTGCCCACGGTCATGATCAGCACGCCGAACATGGTGATGCGCTTCCAGCCCCGGCGCTCGATCAGCAGGCCGGAGAGGAAGGAGGTGAGCATGGAGACCAGCACCTGCATGGACAGGGGGAAACTCATGACGATCTCGTAGGGGATCTCCGCCCCGAAGATCACCACCGGCGTGTAGATCTGGGACAGCACCACCGCCATGAAGGCCACCGACATGTAGCGGAAGGCCGCAAAGAAGAAGGACAGGCCCCTGACCAGCTCCACATGCTCCAGGTCCACCTCGCCGGTCTGCTCATACTTGCGCTTCCGGTCCTTCTTCTCCTCCACCAGTACGCCCATCAGGAAGATCAGCAGCTCGTAGGCGATCATGATGGCCGTCACCGAGCTGACCACCACGTTGATGGTGGCGGAGGCCACCTTGCCGTTGACGTAGGCGTCGGAGACCCGGATGGACAGGTACTGCCGGATGCCGTCCGAATCCTCCGCCAGGAGCACGCTGCGGGCACCGGCCTCCTCCGCGGCGGCCATGCCCACCTTGTCGATCTGCTCCAGTTCCGTCATGCGGCGGAAGGCCTCGTCCGTGTCCAGGATGTCGCCGTACCGGACGCCCTGTTCGATCAGGCCGTTGATGTCGTCCGCGTTCCGGGTCACCAGCTTGTCCGCCATCCGGTCCGCGATGGACCGGTAGCCGTCCCGGATGGACAGGTAGACCAGCCCCACCAGCACCAGGTTCACGGCCAGCACCACCGGGATGATGATCCGCAGCAGCTTCTTGGGCTTCATGTCGTGCCTGACCAGCAGGAACAGCACCACGAACAGGAGCACGCCGCCGGCGGAGATGAGGGCGGCATACAGGTACATCCGGCCGGTCAGCTCGGCGGCTTCCGTCTGGTCCACGGCAAAGCGGATGCCGGCGTAGCCCACGATGTCCGTCCCCTTGTGGATCGGCGACAGCAGCCAGGTCTTGCCGTCCTCCACGCGGGTGGCGTAGTCGTCTCCGGTCATGGACGCCGCCCAGGAGGGCACTTCCACGCCGTACAGCCCGGTGCCGTCCCGGTCACACACAAAAAAGGCGTCCGACTGACAGTATTTTTCCGCGTCAGCAAAGACGCTGTCCAGATCATAGTAATTGTTCAGCTGCTTCCCGTACCGCAGGCCGTACTCGATCTTGTCCAGGATGGTTTCCAGCACCACGAGGCTGTTCTCCGTCTCGGCCTCCGTGTAGCTGGACCGGAAGGAGGACATGTTCAGGACGGTGTTGAAGAAGACAACCGCCACGATGAACAGCCCGATGATCGCCACAAAGATCCATTTCTTTTTTGCCGCCATTATCCTCGCTCCTGTTCATCGTCCGCGACGCCGCGCCTTTTCCGTTCCGCCCCTTGTCTCCTCCGTCAGCCCCGGCCGCCGAAATACCGTTTCGCAGCGCTGGCGATGATTTCTCCCATGACGGAGACATAGGTCTTGCCCGCCGCCCGGCCGCAGTTCTCGAAGGGGCCGTTCTTTGTGAGGCCCGGCCGCGGATTGATCTCGATCAGCACCGCCCTGTCGTCCTCCGTCAGCTTGAAATCGCAGCGGCCGAAATCCCTGCACTCCATGTGGCGGTACAGCAGCAGGGATGCCCTTCTGATCTCCGCCTCCGCCTTCGGGGAGAGGTCGGGGATCTCGTCCCGGATCTCGGAGAAGCACTTGTCGTTCAGGGAGAAGATGTCGATGTCCCGGCCGTCCGCGTACCGGGCGACGCCGATCCCCAGCACATAGGCCTCGCCGCCGGTGCCCACGATGGGGGCGTAGAGCTCCTGCCCCCGGATGTACTCCTCGATCACCACGCCCTCGCCGTAGTTCTCGTTGTTGTACCGGACCGCCTCCAGCAGTTCCGCCCGGTCGTGCACCAGGAAGACCCCCATGCTGTAGCCCTCCTCGTTGGGCTTGACGATCAGGGGGAAGGGCAGCGCCGGTTCCGGTACGGGCTCGCCGCAGGGGACGTAGATGCCTTTCGGGCAGTCGATCCCCAGCGCTTCCGCCACCAGCTTGGTGTGGTACTTGTTCTGGGAAAGCCCCATGCAGTAGGCGTCGCTGCCGATGTAGGGGATCCGGTTCAGCTCCAGCAGGGCCGGCACGATGGCCTCCCGGTTCCGGGAGCGGATGCCCTCGTCGCACACCAGCACCAGATCACAGTCAAAGGTCCGGTTCAGGATCGCCTCGTTCAGGCGGTACATGTTCCCCAGCAGGACGGGCTCGTGGCCGTTGGCCCGGACCGCCTCCGCCATGTACGCGATCTCGTCCGGGTGGCAGAAATCCGCGAAAACCTGGCTGTTCCGGTCGATCCCGTAGTCCTCCCGCAGGTCAAAGGTGATTCCGATTCTCATATGGTCCTTTCTGATTCCCCGGTGCCCCATGGCGGGTCAGCGGGCATGCGGCTTCGCGGTGTCGTATTTGGTGGTGGATCCCTCCCGGTTGCCCGGCAGGATCAGGTGGTCGTCCGTCTCTTCCAGGATGTGGTTCTTCTCGATGGTGACCTTGCCGCCGTCCTCGCCGTCGGCGTCGATCACCAGCTTGGGCACCGCGTAGCCCGGCAGGCGGTACCGGAGCTGCTCCACCACCTCCAGGCCCTTCCGGTAGTCGGCGTAGAAGTGGGCAGTCCCTTTGACCTTGTCGCAGATGTAGAGGTAGTACGGCCGCACCCGGATGCCGATCAGTTTGGTATAGAGTTCCGTCAGGATGTCGGCGTCCGCGTTGATCCCCTTCAGGAAGACGCTCTGGTTGCCCAGGGGGATGCCGCGCCGCAGCAGCCGGTCGCAGGCGGCCGCCGCCTCCTTCGTGACTTCCCGCGGGTGGTTAAACTGGGTGAAGATCCACAGCGGATGGTACTTGGCCAGCATGTCGCAGAGCTCGTCCGTGATGCGTTCCGGGTCCGTGACGATGACCCGGGTGCCGATGCGGATGGTGTTCACCTCGCCCCGGAAGCCGGAGAGATAGTACTCCAGCAGGTCCATGGGCAGCATCAGCGGGTCGCCGCCCGTCAGCAGCAGGTCCGTGATCTCCCGGTGCTCCCGTAGGTAGGCCACCGCGGGCGCCAGCGCGCTCCGGTCCGCCATCCGGCTGCTCATCACCGTGTTCTTCCGGGTGCAGTGCCGGCAGTGCATGCAGCAGATGTTGGAGCAGAAGAACGCGGCGCGGGAGTAATACTTGTGCACCAGGAAGGGCGTGACCTCATAGCGGCCCTCGTGAAGGGGGTCCTCCTCGCTGTCGTCCTCCAGCTCCCGGGCGTCCGGGACGCACTGCAGGAAGATCGGGCAGTGCAGCAGGTCCTCCCGGTCGATGAGCCCGAAATAATACTCCGAGATCCGGATGGGATACACCTTGGCCACCGCCCGGATCGCGTCCTCATCGACGCCGGTGCCGGCCAGTCTCCGGCAGAGTTCCTCCGCGTCTGTAATCATGCCATACCTCGATCTGTGTCTGTCCCGGCTCCGCCGGAGCGCCGTCACGGGCGCCGGGATCACGGTTTTTCAGCGGTCCGGAAAAGGCGGAACGGGTCCTGTTCCGTCGGAAGGTATCATATCAAAACAGGAAAAAGATGTCAACCGTCATTTCCGCCCGCCGAAGCCCCCGGCCGGTCCGCCGGGAAGCCGCCCGCTTCTGTGTCCGCCGCGGAAAAACGCCGCGGGGGTCCGCGGCGTCCTCCAAAGGCGCACTGTCAGGACGGCGAGGCCAGTTCCAGCTCGAACCAGAAGGTGGTCCCCTCCCCCTGGCGGCTCTCCACACCGTAAGGCGCGCGGTGCCGCTCCAGGATGGTCTGGACGATGTTCAGCCCCAGGCCGCTGCCGATGACGGCCCGGCGATGGGTCTCCCGGGTGCGGTAGTAGCGGTTCCAGATGAAGGGGAGCTCCTCCGGGGCGATGCCCTTGCCGGTGTCGCGGATCTCCAGACGGGCCCGGCCCTCCCGGACGGACTGGGTCACGGTGACGGTGCGGTCGTCGCCAGTGTAGGTCAGGGCGTTGCCGATCAGGTTGTAGATCACCTGGCCGATCCGGGTGCCGTCCGCGTTGACCGTCAGGTTCTCCGCGGGCTCAAAGCGCACGATGTAGCCGTCCTTGGAGACCATCTTGTCCACCCGGGCCACGATGGAGGCCGTCTCCTCCGTCAGGTCGAAGGGGGTCATGTTCATCTCCACGGAGCCCGTCTGCATCCGGCTGAAGTCCAGCAGCTCGTTCACCAGGGTGGTCAGCCGGGCGGTCTCGTCGATGACGGTCTGCATGTTCTCCGGGGTGTTCTCCCCCGGAATGTCCCGCATGACCTCCGCGTAGCCGCTGATCATGGTCAGGGGCGTCCGCAGGTCGTGGCTGATGTTGGCGATGAGCTCGTGCTGCAGGGTCTCCACCTTGCCCAGCTCGTCGGCCGCCTTCTCGAGGGTGGTGTTCAGCTCGGCGATCTCCCGGTAGTCGTCCGCGTGCTTCGGCCGGCGGTAGGAGGCCCGGGCCAGGGCCTTCGCCTCCCGGTTGGTCTCGATGATGGGCCGGCTGACGCGGCCGGAGATCACCACCGCCAGCAGGATCACCCCCAGGATCACCAGGGCCGTGATGAAGATCAGCTGGCTGCGGATGGCGCTGACGATGGACATGGTGGGGGTGATCTGGGTGTTGAGCAGCAGGGTGCCGGCGGTGCCGTCCGCCAGGGTGACCCGGCGGGCGTAGATCAGGCTCAGGGCCATGTCCCGCTCGAAATCCGAGAAGCGGAAGCCGAAAGGCGCGCCGGTGCCCTCCGGCCGGCTCCAGGTCTGGGGCGGCGCCTCCGGGGAGCCGGGCTCCGGCTCGGCGGCGGCGGGGCTCTCCCCGGGGGACACGTCCAGCGCGCCGGGCATGAAGGCGGCGAACCCGTTACCGGTCAAGATCTCCCGGGTGACGGCTCCCCCCGTGCCGGCGGCCTCCTGGCACCACTCCCGCAGCACCGACGGCTTCATCTTGTGGATCAGGCAGCTGCGGGTGATGTCCACGCTGACCAGCTGGGCCATGCTGTCGTCCAGCAGCAGGACGCAGACGCTGTTCTGGGCGGCCAGCTGTTCCGCCAGGGACTCCATCTCCTCCGTGTCCGCGGCCGCCGCCAGCACCTCCGCCGTCCGGCTCACCTGGGCGATGCGGTGCCTGCGGTAAAAGGAGTCCAGGAAGAAGTACTGGAACAGCCAGAGCATGGCGATCAGCAGGACGCCGAAAAGCATCAGGTACAGGGTCACCCTGCTCCTGATGCCGTGCCTGGCGGTCCTGCGCGGACGGTCAGTCTTTTTCAAAGCGGTATCCCACCCCTCGCAGCGTGGTGATGCGGTCCGCGTAGGCCCCCAGGGAACGCCGCAGCAGCTTGATGTGGGTGTCCAGGGTGCGGTCGTCCCCGAAGAAATCGTACCCCCAGACCTCGCTGAGGAGCTTCTCCCGGGTCAGGGCGATGCCCCGGTTGCGGACCATGTAGAAAAGCAGATCGTACTCCTTGGGGCTCAGGTCCAGCTCCGTGCCGTCGGCGATGACGCGGCGGGCGGTGAAGTCGATGACCAGCCCGTCCCCGACCCGGACCTCCTCCCGGCCGGCGGCGGCCGCGCCGTTCCCGCGCTTCAGGATGGCCGCCACCCGCATCATCAGCTCCCGGGGGGAGAAGGGCTTGACCACATAGTCGTCCACCCCGGTCTCAAAGCCGTGGATCCGGTCGTACTCCTCGCCCCGGGCGGAGAGCATGATCACCGGCGTCTGGGCGGTCTTGCGGATCTCCCGCACGGCGGAGAACCCGTCCAGCTCCGGCATCATCACGTCCATGATGATCAGGTCAAATTTCCCCTGGCGGCACTTCTCCACGGCCTCCATGCCGTCGGCGGCCTCCGTCACCTCATAGCCCTCAAAGGCCGCGTATTTCCGGATCAGCTCCCGGATCCGCACCTCGTCGTCCACCACCAGCAGTCTCATGGCCTGCCCTCCGTTTCTCCCTGTTCGTTGACGCAAGTATAACGCCGGACGGCATGAATTGCAAGGCGTTCTTTCCCCGCCTCAGCGGCCCACCGTGCAGATCAGGCTGCGGCCTTCCCGGAGCAGGGCGATCTCCGTCCCCACCTGGACCTCCCGGAAGCACACCCGGTCTGGGCTGCCCTCCACGGGCCTGCCGTCGATGGAGGTGATCAGGTCTCCCACCTCGACCCCGGCCCGGGCGCCCGCGCCGCCGGCCGTCACCGCCAGCACCAGGTCCCCGCCCTCGGCCTCCGCGGTGATCAGGCCCAGCTCCAGCGATCCGTCCGCCGTGCCGCTGCCCGCCAGCAGCCAGATCCCGACGCCCGCCAGCCCCAGCACGGCCACCGTCACGCCCAGCAGCACCTTCCGCCGCATCCGGATCACCTCCCCGGGCTTCATGGTAGCCCGCCATTGTGACCGGTTCGTGAACGCGGGCTGAAACCCGCGTGCGGTTTTTCCGCTCCCCCTGTACAATCTGCACAAGGGAATTTGGCGGATCGGCCGATTCCATTTTCCGCGGTCTGTTGTATAATGGCCCCAGAGTTGCCGCACCGTCGGCACGAATGAAGGAGGAAACAAGCATGGCAAGCGTATCCCTGCAGCACATCTACAAGGTATACCAGGGCGGCGTCACCGCCGTCAGCGACTTCTGCCTCGACATTGAAGACAAGGAATTCATCGTGCTGGTCGGCCCCTCCGGCTGCGGCAAGTCCACCACCCTGCGCATGGTGGCCGGTCTGGAAGAGATCTCCGACGGCGAACTGTACATCGGCGACAAGCTGGTGAACGACGTGGCCCCCAAGGACCGCGACATCGCCATGGTGTTCCAGAACTACGCCCTGTATCCCCATATGACCGTGTTCGACAACATGGCTTTCGGCCTGAAGCTGCGCAAGACCCCCAAGGATGAGATCCGCCGCCGCGTGGAAGAGGCTGCCCGCATCCTGGACATCTCCCACCTGCTCAACCGCAAGCCCAAGGCTCTTTCCGGCGGTCAGCGCCAGCGCGTCGCCCTGGGCCGCGCCATCGTCCGTGAGCCCAAGGTCTTCCTCTTCGACGAGCCGCTGTCCAACCTGGACGCCAAGCTGCGCGTGGCCATGAGAACCGAGATCACCAAGCTGCATCAGCGCCTGCAGACCACCTTCATCTACGTGACCCACGACCAGACCGAGGCCATGACCATGGCCAGCCGCATCGTGGTTATGAAGGACGGCGTCATCCAGCAGGTGGACACCCCCCAGAACCTGTACGACTACCCCACCAACGAGTTCGTCGCCGGCTTCATCGGCAGCCCCCAGATGAACTTCTTCAACGTCACCCTGAAGCAGGACGGCCAGGACGTGGTGGCGGTGTTCGGCGACCAGACCGGCGAGAACCGCGTCGTGATCCCCGGCTACAAGGTCAACAAGTTCATCGATGAGAGCTACATCGGCCAGGACGTGGTCATGGGCATCCGTCCCGAGGACATCGACGACAGCGACGAAGCCCTGCAGAAGTTCCCGGACGCCACCATCAAGGTGAACGTGGAAGTCACCGAGCAGATGGGCTCCGAGACCTACCTGTACCTCACCGCCGCCGGCAAGGACGGCAACATCGTGGCCCGGGTCGATCCCCGCACCAAGAGCCGCCAGGGCGACACCATCCGCGTGGCGCTGGACGTGGAGCATCTCCATTTCTTCGACAAGGACACCGAAAAGACCCTGCTGAACCGCTGAGTCTGTCACCAGAGGCCGTCCGGAGGGGCGGCCTCGCTTTTCTTTCATAGACAGGAGGAACAACCCGTATGAAAAAATGGATCGCTCTGATGCTGTCCCTCTCCATGGTGTTGGGCCTCGGCGCCGCCAGCGCGGACGGCTGGCTGGACTGGCTGTTCGGCGACGAACCCGCGCCGAGTGAAGTGGTAGAAGCCGCGGCCTCCGTGGAAGCCGCCGTCGAAGAGACCGAACAGTCCATCGCGGAGGCCATCGCCGCGGCGGAGCAGGCCATCGCCGAAGCCGTCGCCGAAGCGGAAGCAACCGCCGCCGAAGCCGTGGCCGAAGCGGAGGAAGAGAAACCGGCCCCTGCCGAAATGTCCCCCGCCGCGACGGTATTCCAGTCTCTGCTGGATGGCAACGGCCTCTATTACACCTACGCCGGCAAGATGGAGGACGGGTCCGATCACTTCTACCTGACGTTCGGCAACGACGCCCGGAGTTACGATGTGGACATCTACCTGCTGGACGACGGGACCCACGCCGAGGTGCGGGTCTGGAATCTCATCGACTACAACGCCTCCAGCTTCAGCGACGTGGTGAAGGTCGTGGACTCCCTCAACGGAACCTACAAGTACGTCACCTTCCAGACGGACAGCACCGACCATTCCGTCACCGTCAGCATGGACCTGATCTTCGGCAGCCTCAGCACACCGGAGCAGGCGGCCGACATCACCATGGAAGCCCTGATCCGCACTGTGCAAATCGTCCGGGACGCATACTCCTACCTGGAGCCCTACAAGAAGTGATCCCTTCCCACCCCTTTCCGCCCTCCGGGGCGGTTTTTTGTGTCGGCCGGGATAGAAATCCGGCGCAGATTGTGCTATAATCATCCCATCCAACAGCGGGGAGTGAAGAATCTCATGCGGCTTTTGCATACGTCGGACTGGCATCTGGGCATGATGCGGACCCAGACCACCACCTACCGGGAGGACCAGCAGTTTTTCCTCGACGGCATCTGCAGGCTGATCGAGGGGGAGAAGATCGACACGGTGCTGCTCAGCGGAGACGTGTACGACACCGGGGTCAGCCGGGCGGAGGCCCTGGCCATGTTTGACGCGGCCTGCCAGGCGATCTGCGGCCGCCTGGGCTGCCGGCTCATCGTCATCGCGGGGAACCACGACAGCGGCAGCCGCCTGGCGCAGCACAGCGGCCTGCTGGCCCGGAGCGGGCTGTACATCGCAGGCACCCTGAGCCTGCCGGTGACGCCCGTGCGGCTGGCGGAGGACGTCACCGTCTGGCCCGTGCCCTATTTTGTCCGGGAGGAGGCCGCCTCCCTGTTCCCGGACGAGGAAAAGCCCGCCACCCAGGAGGCCGCCATGCGGGCGGTGATGGACAGCATCCGGGCCCGGAAAGCGCCCGGGTTCAACATTGTTATGGCCCACGCCTACGTCACCGGCGCCCCCCTGGGGGTCTCGGACCGGGCGGCCCAGGTGGGGCTCTCCGATGCCGTCTCCCGGGAGGTGTTCGAGGGCTTTGACTACGTGGCCCTGGGGCACATCCACAAGCCCTACCCCGTGCCGGGCACGGAGGAAAGGGTGCGGTACAGCGGCAGCCCCATGCTCTACGCCTTCGACGAGGAGGGCCAGCAGAAGGGCTGCGTCCTGATCGACACCCGGACCGGCGAGAACCGCTTCCTCCCGCTGGCGCCCCTGCACGGCCGCATGACCGTAGAGGGCACCTACCTCGAGGTGACGGATCCCGCCCGGGTCGAGGCCGCCCGGGGCTGCTATGTCCGGGCCGTGGTCACCGACCGGGAAAAGAGCCTCCCCCTGCGCAACGAGCTGCTGGCCCTGTATCCGGACATGATGCAGCTGCAGGGCGCCGTCCACGAGGGGGAGGGCGGCGGGGCCCTGACCGCGGCGGAGCTGGAGGATCTGGGGGATATCCCGCTGATGAAGCGCTTCCTGAAGGAGATTCACGGCCTGGAGCCGGATGAACGGCAGACGCGCCTGTTCGAGCGCATCCTGGCGGAGATCGTGGGAGGAGGTGACCGCGCGTGAAGCCCATATCCGTGAAGTTCCAGGGCTTCGGGCCCTACCAGGACGAGCAGACCGTGGACTTCGGGGCGGTGGCCCGGAACGGCCTGTTCCTGATCCGGGGTGAGACCGGCGCCGGCAAGACCACCATTCTGGACGCCATCTGCTGCGCCCTCTACGGCCAGTCCTCCAACGGCGACCGGGCCGGCCAGCCGGGCCGCGGCGGCCTGGAGGCCATGCGCTGCCGCAGCGCCCCCCAGGATCTGGAGACCCGGGTGGAGTTTGTCTTCCGGCAGGACGGCCGGGAGTACGTGTTCTTCTGCCGCCTGCGGCCCAACCGTGCGGGCAACCTCACCGAGGAGGAGAAGTGCGCCGTGCGCCTGCCAGACGGGACGGAGCAGCTCCTCGCCAGCAAAAAGACCGACGTATGGCGCAAGGCGGAGGAGATCATCGGCCTGAAGGCGGAACAGTTCCGCCAGGTCATCGTCCTGCCCCAGGGGAAGTTCCAGCAGCTGCTGGTCTCCGACGACAAGGCACCCATCCTCTCCTCCCTGTTCAACGCCGGCCGGCTGAAGGCCGCAGGCAAGGCCTTCCGGGACCAGGCGGAAGCGGAGGGCAAGCGGATCAAGAGCGAGTACGAGCAGATCACCAGCCTGCTGAATCACTGGGAATGCGACACCGTGGCCGCCCTGGGCGAGAAAGCCGCCGCCGGCCGGACGGAGCTCCGCGGTATGAGGGAGACCCTGGAGGCGAAGCGCCAGCGGCAGCAGAAAGCCCACGACGCCCTCCGCGCGGCCGCCAAGACCGAGGAGCGCTTCGCCGCCCTGGATCAGGCCCGGGCCGCCCTGAAAACCCTGCTGGGCGGTGCCGCCGAGCATGAGGCAAACGTCGCCGCGCTGGAAGCAGCCAACCGGGCTGCCCAGGCCCAGCCCGCAAGGGACGCCCTGCGGCAGGCGGAACAGCGGGCCGAAACCGCCACCCGGGAACTGGCCCGGGCCGGGCAGGCCATGAAGGACGCCAGGGCCGCCGGGGTAAAAGCCGCCGCGGACGCGGATCTTCACGGCCGGGGCCAGGCCGAACAGGACGCCCGCAAAAACCGGTTCACCCTGCTGGACAGCAAGCGGGAGGACTACAACCGGGTGCAGACCCTGAAGGCCGAGTGGGAGGCGCAGCGGAAGCGCTGGCCCGACGCGGAGAAATGGGAGCGGGAGGCCGGCGAGGCCCTGCAGCGCAGCGAGGAAGCCCTGGAGCAGTGCCGGAAGGCCGCCGACAGCGCGAAAAAGGCCTATGGCGACATGGCGGAACAGTACCTGGCGGAGATCGCCGGGGAGCTCGGCATGCAGCTGCGGGACGGCGTGGCGTGCCCGGTCTGCGGCAGCACGCATCACCCGGCGCCGGCCGGGATCTCCGGCAACCATGTGACGAAGGCGCAGGTGGATAAGCAGAAGGCCGCCATGGACAAGGCAGACCAGGCCGTCCGGGATCAGGAAGCCCTCTGCGACAAAAAGAAGAAGGAATACGACCGGGGCCGGGAAGCGAAAGAGCAGCTGCGGGCCGATATCGCGGCCAAAGAAGCGCTCTATCTGGACGCCCAGAGCCAGCTGCCCGCCGACATCCCCGACGCCGCGGCGCTGGAGAAGGTCCTGAACAGCCTGCAGACCGCCATCAAAGCCTGGGACCGGGAGACGGAGCGCCTTCAAAAGGCCGTCACGGAGACGGCGTCCGCCGCCGCCTCGGCGGAGGGCGTCTGCCGGGCCAAGGAGGCGGAGGACGCCGACGCCCGGGCCGCCCTGGCCGCCGCCGGACAGGCGTGGACGTCGAAGCGGCTGGAGGCGGGTTTCGACGACGACGCCTCCTGGGAGCAGGCCTGGAAGCCCCAGCAGCGGGTCCAGCAGCTCCAGAGCGACGCCAGCACCTACGAAGCCCGGCTGCAGGACTGCCGGAAGGGCGAGGCCGACGCCGCGGAGGCGGTCCGGGACCTGCAGCGCCCCGACATGGCCGCCCTCCAGGCGGAGAAAGATGCCGCCGAGGCGGACTACACCGGCACCGTGGCCAATCTCAGCAGCCTGGAACAGCGGCTGGCCGACATGGAAAAAGCCCTGGCAAACCTGCAGGCCCGCAGCGAACAGCTGGAGAAGGACCGGCTGATCAACGAAAAGGACCGGACCGTGGGCGACGCCCTGGTGGGCCTCCGGGGCAAGGTCAGCCTGGAGGATTACATGCTCAGCGCCATGCTGTCCTCCGTCACCGTGGAGGCCAACCGCCTGCTGGCGGACATGTACAGCGGCCGCTTCCAGCTCACCGTTCCCTCCGGCGGCAGTTTGCAGCTGGAGGTCCTGGACCGGGACTTTGACGTGCGGGGCAACGTGGCCAGCCTCTCCGGGGGCGAGAAATTCCTGGTGGCCCTGGCCCTGGGCATCGGGCTGGCCAACGTGGTGTCCACCCAGCACCATTCCGTCAACATGGACGCCATGTTCATCGACGAGGGCTTCGGCTCCCTGGACCCCAAGGCCTGCCAGGAGGCGGTCAGCGTGCTGAACAGCCTGCGGGGCAGCCGCATGGTGGGCGTCATCTCCCATGTGGAGAGCCTGAAGGAGGACATCAGCAGCCAGCTGGTGGCCGTGAAGACCCCCCGGGGCAGCAAACTGGAACAGCGGTGAGGAATCCGATTGTTTTCCGGCCGCGTTTGTGCTACAATCAGGGTGAAGAAAACAACAGGAGGGATCCGCCATGATCGCGCTGGCATGTGACCACACCGGCATTGAACTGAAAAAGGACATCATGGGCCTGCTGGACAGCATGGGCCTGGAATGGAAGGACTTCGGAACCAACGAGCTGGTGTCCACCGACGACTATCCCGTGTACGGCTACCGCGCCGCCAAGGCCGTGGCGGACGGCGAGTGCGACCGCGCCATCCTGATCTGCGGCACCGGTGTCGGCATCGGCATCGCCGCCTCCAAGGTCAGGGGCATCCGGGTCTGCACCTGTTCCGACGTCTTCACGGCGGAGCTGTCGAAGCGCCACAACAACAGCAACGTCCTCACCATGGGCGCCCGGGTGGTGGGCTCCGGCCTGGCCAAGATGATCGCGGAGCACTGGCTCACGGCCACCTTCGAGGGCGGCCGGCACCAGCGCCGGGTGGACCAGATCGCCGCCATCGAAAACGGCGAAGCCCTGTGATTTCCGGATAACACCGATACGGAGGGATTCCAGATGAAAAAAACGCTGATCGTCCTGCTGGCCGCCCTGTGCCTGCTGGCCGTGAGCACTGCCCTGGCGGATCCGCGGCTGGACTGCATCGCGGCCGTCATCCTTTACGACGGCCAGGAGACCGTCCTGGCGGGCTCCGCCGTTCAGGTGGACACCGGCGACGGCACCCACTGGCTGGCCCCCGCCGCCCTGCTGCTGCCGGACCGCTATGTGGTCCTGATGATGGACGACGGGACCATGGCCTTTGCCGCGGAAGCGACCCCCCTGGGGGACACCGGCCTGGCGGAGATCATCCTGGCGGAACCCCTGGCCAAGGCCCAGGCGGTCCCCCTCAGCAAGGTCCACGGGCAGGACGAGGACTCCCTGTCCTTCATCGGCTTTGACGCGGAGGGCACCATGCTCTCCAGCGCCGCCACCCGCCTGTCCGTCATCGATCTGCAGGGTCAGTCCGGCCTGAGCTTCACCGGCCGCCAGGAGGGCATGCTCCCCGGCGCGGTGATCTCCGACGAGGACGCCGGCGTGGTGGGCATCATGGTCTCCGCCTGGAGCGAGGGCCGGGCCCGGTACGCCGCGCTGGACGCCGGCGCCATCCGCGCGGCCCTGAATCTGCCCGGGGAGACCCCGAGCGCCGGCGATGCCGAGTACCAATGGGTCACCGGCGCGGATGTCCGGGTGGACGGCGGCTATCTGGTGGCGGACCTCAGCGGCTGCGGCATTCCCCTGGACGGCAGCGCCTGGGTCATGAGCTGGTATGTGGACAGCGGCAACACCTTCTACACCACCCGCAAGATCGAGAAGCTGGCGGACCCGACCCTGTACTTCCCCGCCGTTCCCGGGCGGTCCGCCTCGCTGTACATCGCCTGGGGCACCGGCGCGATGCCTGAGGAGGGAAAAATCCTCGAAAGTATCGGCGACAGCCTGCCCGACATGTTCTACGAATTCGGCGAAGCCACCGCCATGGACCGCTACAACTATCACCAGGACTGCTGGCTGGCGGCCACCGATGGGGACGCGGCCGCCGTCGGCGACACCGATCTGCTGCCCAAAGCGGAGATCAGCCGCAGCCTGCTCTACGACACGTCGAAGACCATCTGGCTCCAGGTCAGCTGCAGCTACGAAGTGGAGGAGGACAAGCAGGAAACCCTGCTGGTCTGCCTCTTCGACCCCGACGGACAGTGCCTGGTGAGCATGGCTTCCTTCCTGTACGGCGTGGACTTCATGCGCGAGGACATCTGGCACGCGGACATGACCGCCGCCTTCCGGGACCTGCGGGAGCTCAGCGGCGGCGCGCTTCCCGGCGGCACCTACACCCTGGCCTACTACATCGGTGACTCCCTGGCGGGCAGCTACTCCTTTGAGCTCCCCTCCCTGACCGTGGACGACGACGGCAGCGAACTGTGACGCCGGGCCCGGAAGGAAAGGAGCGCTCTCCGTGAAGAAAGCCATCGCCCTGATCCTGCTGCTGGCCTGCCTGGGCTGCGCCGCCCTGGCTGAGCCGGCCACCCGGGAGGTGGAGATCCGCCTGGAGGGAAAGCAGGTCACGGCCACCGAAACCTGGTATGACACCGGCCTGGGCTTTGCCTTCTGGTATCCCGCCGAGCTGCTGGAGGTGGACCGCGACATGTCCGAGAGCGGCCTGAGCCTCCTGCTGTGCCCATCGGACATGGAGATCGACCTGCCCATCTACATGGAGCTGATGCTGCCGGAGGCCATCGGCCAGACCGGCGGCGAGTTCCTCGATGACAACGCCCCCGAGGGCCTGACCTACAGCGTCGACATCACCGACGCCGGCACGGAGATCGTCTTCTACAGCCTCTACGACGGCGAGACCGGCCTGGTCAGCGGCTACTATGTGGTCCGGAAGGATCCCGACCACTGCGTCCTGGTGGCCACGGTCTACCCCGCCACCGCCACCGCGGGCTTCGCGGGCTGGTTCAACCGGATCATCTGGGGGCTGGAGATTCGGTGAGGGCGTTGACTGCGCACAGGCACACACTCCGACCTGTTCTGAACAAAAGAACAGCCGCAAACCGCAGCTGTTCTTTTGCGTTGGGACCGCGCGGGATCCCGGGCCGGTCCCTGTCTTTTACTCCGCGATGTGCCCCTTGGCCCGGATCACGTCGATGACGCTGTCCACGTACTTCTCGCAGACGGCGTTGCTCTCGGCCTCCACCATGACGCGGATGACGGGCTCGGTGCCGGACTCCCGGACCAGGATGCGGCCGGTGTCGCCCAGCTCGTCGGTCACTTTCTTCACGGCCGCCTGGACGTCCGGATCGTTCTGGGCGTCGGGCTTACTCTTCACCCGGACGTTCTTGAGCACCTGGGGATAGAACACCACAGGGGCCGCCAGCTCGCTCATGGGCTTCTCCTTGGCCAGCATGACCTCCATCAGCTTCAGGGCCGTGACGATGCCGTCGCCGGTGGTCTCGTACTTGGAGAAGATAATATGGCCGGACTGCTCGCCGCCGATGCGGTTGCCCGTTTGAACCATGTTCTCGTAGACGTACTTGTCGCCCACCTTCGTTTTGTCGTACTCGATGCCCACCTTGTCCAAAGCCTTGTACAGGCCGAAGTTGCTCATGACGGTGGTGACCACCTTGTTGTTGACCAGCTTGCCGCGCTCCTTCATGTACAGGCCGTAGATGTAAAGGATGTGGTCGCCGGTGACCACGTTGCCCTTCTCGTCCACGCACAGGCAGCGGTCCGCGTCGCCGTCAAAGGCGAAGCCGATGTCCAGGCGGTTGCCCTCCATGAACTTCTGCAGATGCTCGATGTGGGTGGAGCCGCAGTCGGTGTTGATGTTGTAGCCGTCGGGGCTGTCGTTCATCACGTAGGTCTTGGCGCCCAGGGCCTCGAACACCGCCCGGGCGATCTGCCAGGACGCGCCGTTGGCCACGTCCAGGCCCACCTTCACGCCCTTGAAGGAGTACTTCGACAGGGAGATCAGGTGGCCGATGTAGCGGTTGCGGCCCGCAACATAGTCCACGGTCTTGCCGATCTTCTCCCGCTCCGCCATGGGCACCACGCTCTTGCCGTCGATGTAGTCCTCGATCTTGTTCAGGACTTCCTCCTCCATCTTCTCGCCGTTGCCGTTGAGCACCTTGATGCCGTTGTCGTAGAAGGGATTGTGGGAGGCGGAGATCATGATGCCGCAGTCGAAGTCGTCCACCCGCGCGATGTAGCTCACGGAGGGGGTGGTGGTGACGTGCATGATGTAGGCGTCCGCGCCGGAGGCCATCAGGCCCGTGCACAGGGCATACTCAAACATGTAGGAGGAGCGCCGGGTGTCCTTGCCGATGACCACTTTGGCCTTGCGGTTCAGCCGCGCGCCGTAATACCAGCCCAGGTACTGGCCGATCCGGATGGCGTGCTCAAAGGTCAGGTTCTTGTTGGCCTCGCCCCGGAAGCCGTCGGTGCCGAAATACTTGCCCATTTCACTTTCTTCCTTTCCGTCTCTTCCCTCGGCAAATCACAGCCGTTCCTTGCGCTCAATGTCCAGGAAATACTTGTAGGTGTCCACCGTCAGTTCGCCGCAGGCGGCCTCGTCGCAGGCGATGATGGCGCCGTTGTGCAGCTGCAGGGCGGAGCAGGTCCACTTCTGGCTGACGCCGCCCTCCACGGTGGCGGCCAGGGCCCGGGCCTTGTTGTGGCCGTTGATGAGGATCAGGACTTCCTTCGAGTCGGTGACCGTGCCCACGCCCACGGACAGTGCCTGGGCCGGGACCTTCTCCGGATCGTTGCCGAAGAAGCGGCTGTTGACGATGCGGGTGTCGGTGGTGAGGTTCCGGACGCCGGTGCGGGAGGCCAGGGAGGTGAAGGGCTCGTTGAAGGCAATGTGGCCGTCTACACCAATGCCGCCCATGAACAGGTCGATGCCGCCGTAGGAGGCGATCTTGGCCTCGTACCGGGCGCACTCCCCCTCGGGATCGTCGGTCATGCCGTTGAGGATGTTGATGTTCTCGGGCTTCATGTCCACCAGGTGGTCGAAGAAATTGTCGTGCATGAAGTACCAGTAGCTCTGGTCATGCTCCCGGGGCAGGCCCAGGTACTCGTCCATGTTGAAGGTCACCACGTTGGCGAAGGACAGCTCGCCCGCCTGGTTCTGCCGGGCCAGTTCCCTGTACACGCCGATGGGGGAAGAGCCCGTGGGCAGCCCCAGCACGAAGGGCCGGTCTTCCTTGTGCGCCCGGATCTTGTCGGCGATATAGTCCGCGGCCCACTTGCACATTTTCTCGTAGTTTTCCTGGATGACGACGCGCATGTTGATCTGCTCCTTTGCATATCAGTTTACTTCTCCCGGGTCCCCTCGCCCCCGAAAGCGGAGGCCTTTCCCTCGCGGTCCCGGATGGTTTCTCATACTGTTCTCAGTTAAGAATAACAAGTCAAGTGAGGGTATGTAACCGAAGGTCCAGGGCGATCGGAAAGCCCTGGTCGAGGCCCGCAGGCCTCGAAAGCCCTTCTTGCACACTTAACGTTCTTAAGGAAGAAAAGTATCAGTCGTGTTTGGTGACGATGACCCCGTTGTCCTTCCAGATGCTGTTGGCCGGGATCACGCCCCGCACGCAGGAGGTGGGGTAGACATTGGAATGGCGGCCGATGACGGTGCCGGGATTCAGGACGCTGTTGCAGCCCACTTCCACATAGTCTCCGATCATGGCACCGAACTTCTTCAGCCCGGTCTCAATCTGCTCCGTGCCGTTGTGCACCACCACCAGCTTCTTGTCGCTCTTGACATTGGAGGTGATGGAGCCGGCGCCGGTGTGGCTGTAATAGCCGAGGATGGAGTCGCCCACATAGTTGTAGTGGGGGGTCTGGACGTGGTCGAAGAGGATCACGTTCTTCAGCTCACAGCTGTTGCCCACCACGCAGTCCGCGCCCACCAGGGCGGAGCCGCGGATGAAGGCGCAGTGCCGCACCTCGGTGTTGGGCCCGATGATGCAGGGCGCGCCGAGATACGCGGACGGGAAAACCTTGGCGGTCTTGTGAACCCACACGTGTTCGGAGACCTCCGTGTAGTCCTCCCCCAGGGTGGGGCCCAGGGCCAGGATCATGTCCTTGATCCCCTTCAGCGCTTCCCAGGGATAGGTGAACTGCGCGAGATAGTCTTTCGCCAGGGTATGGTCCAGATCATAGAGGTCATGAATGGTCAGCATACTTTCTCCTCGCATCAAAAATGATCTCCGGCGCCGGCGCAGGCTCTGTTACGGTGTCGATTCCGCTTTTTCCCCTCCGCGTGACGGTCCGCCGGGAACCGTGGCAGCATCCGCCGAGTCTTTCGACCACTGCCATCCTCGTCAACCCTGTCTCAGGTCCGGGCGCTGGCGGTCCCCCTGTCCTCCTGTCAGGGCCGGACCGCTTTCGTGACACAGTTTACCACATATTTCCCGGCGTGGCAAGGAGATTGTTCCGCCCGCCCGGGGCCGTGAAGTTTTTCTTGCCGCCTTTTTCTCCTTATGGTATAATCAACCGCGGGTACAGCGACGGGAAACAAGGGAAAAGAGAGGTCATTTGCCGTGAAAAGAAAGGGTAAACTGCTCTTGCTGCTTCTGGCGGCGCTGCTGCTGACCGGCTGCGGCGCGCCGAAAGAGGAGGGAAAGGACGCCGTGGTGGTGGGCTTTTCCCAGCTGGGGGCGGAGAGCTCCTGGCGGATGGCCAACACGGGCAGCATGGAGCAGGCCGCGGCCAGCTACGGCTTCGGCCTGATGATGGAGAACGCCAACCAGAAGCAGGAGAAGCAGATCGCCGCCATCCGCTCCTTCATCTCCTACCGGGTGGACGTCATCGTGTTCTCCCCCATCGTGGAGACCGGCTGGGACAACGTGCTCCGGGAGGCCCGGCAGGCCGGCATCCCGGTGATCCTGATGGACCGGATGATCGAGACCGACGACGACACGCTTTATACCACCTATGTGGGCGCCGATTTCTACGCCGAAGGCCGACGGGCCGGGGAGTATCTGGTCCGGAAGGCGGACGCCCTGGGGGCGGAGCATCTGCGCATCATCGAGATCTCCGGCACCATCGACTCCACCCCCATGCGGGACCGGCAGCGGGGCTTCATGGACGTGATCCGCGAAGATCCCCGGTTCACGGTCATCGACAGCGTCACCGGCGACTTCCTCCGCTCCATGGGGGAAGAGGTCATGGAATCCCTGCTGGCGAAGTACGGGGAGGACGGCTTCGACGTCATCTATTCCCACAACGACTCCATGACCCTGGGGGCCCTGGACGTGCTGGACCGCCACGGAATCGCCGCCGGGAAGGACCTGATCGTGATCTCGGTGGACGGCGAGAAGGAGGCGGTGGACGCCCTGAAGCAGGGACGGATCAACTGCGTCGTCCAGTGCACGCCCTATCTCGGGGGCTCCGTCATGTCCCTGGTGCGGGCCCTGACGGAAGGCCGCCCCGTGCCGAAGGTGTCCCATCCGGTGGAGGGTTCCTGGTCCGACTTCGACGACCTGACGGATCCCCTGGTGGAGGGCTTTTGACATGAAGCGCAGACCCATCGCCAGCCTGGCGCGGCAGGTGCGCAGGTCCGTGTGGTCCATCGCGGCCATCCTCTCCGTTCCCGTGATGATCAGCCTCGCGGTGATGTTCCTCTACGGCACGTACTATCACGGCAGCATCACCCGCATGAACCGCGCCGCGGACCTGAAGCCCCGGGTAGAGACGGAGATCCCGGAGCAGCTCTTCGCCGTCACCGCCGGCCGCGTCAGCTATGAGGACAGCCAGGTGGAGGAGATCCTGGACACCGTGACTCAGACCCTGGACCAGCTGCTGCGGGAGACCTCCGGTGACGGCCAGCTGCAGCTCACGGTGGCCCGCCGGACCATGAGCACCCTGTCCGGGTACGCGCAGCAGATCCGGGAGGGCATGGCGGACCGGCAGTCCATCACTTCCCTGGTGATGGTGGTGGACGAGGTCCGGAGTGTGGGCACCCTCATCGGTGACATGCTGGACGCCTTCATCTCCACCGAGATCGCCGGCGCCGCGGAGAGCAACCAGCGGCTGCAGACGGTGCTGATCATCTCGGCCGCGGTGGAGGCGGGCCTGCTGATCCTCAGCCTGTGGCGCGCCCGGAACGCCTCCCGCCGCCTGACCGGCTCCATCGACACGGCCATCGGCGACCTGGAGAGCATCGTGCGCCGTCTGGCCGGCGGCAACCTGCAGGAGCGCATCACCGGCATGGACGTGCAGGAGCTGCAGGAGCTGGCGGAACAGATCAACATCATGGCAGACCGGCTGGACACCCTGATCGTGCAGATCAAGCAGGAGCAGCTGAACCTGGCCAAGTCCGAGATGCGGACCCTGCAGGCGCAGATCCACCCGCACTTCCTCTACAATACCCTGGACACCATCATCTGGCAGGCGGAATCCGGCAAGGCGGACGAGGTGATCCAGCTGACCCGGTCTCTCAGCGATTTCTTCCGCATCTCCCTGTCCGCCGGCCAGGACTGGATCCCGGTGAAGCAGGAGATCCAGCACGTCACCGCGTACCTGCGGATCCAGAAGACCCGGTACCGGGACATCCTCACCTACGAGGTGGACGTGGGCAACGGGCTGGAGGATCTCTGGATGGTGAAGCTGCTGCTGCAGCCGCTGGTGGAGAACGCGCTGTACCACGGCATCCGGGCCAAGCGGGGCGGCGGCCGGATCGCCATCACCGTACGGCGGGAGGAGGACCGGATCCGCTTCACCGTGACGGACAACGGCAAGGGCATGGACGCGGAAACCCTGGCCCGGGTGCAGGCCTCCCTGAAGGCCGAGGCCGGCCCCCTGCCCAGCCGCCAGGACAGCGGCTTCGGGCTGAAAAACGTAGATCTCAGGATCCGGCTCTACTACGAACAGGCGGAGGGGCTGGAGATCGCCTCCGGGAGCGACGGCACCCGGATCTCCTTCTCCGTTCCCTGCAGGACCAGGGAGGACACACAGCATGATGAAGGTCTTTCTGACCGATGACGAGATCGCGATCCGGGAGAACCTGCGGAACTCCTTCCCGTGGGAGAAGGCGGGCTACCAGCTGGTGGGCGAGGCGCCGGACGGCGAGATGGCGCTGCCCATGATCCGGGACCTGAACCCGGACATCCTGCTGACGGACATCCGCATGCCCTTCCTGGACGGTCTCGGCCTGTGCGCCGAGCTGCGGCACACCATGCCCTGGGTGGGCATCATCATCCTCTCGGGCTACGACGACTTCGCCTACGCGCAGCAGGCCATGTCCCTGGGGGTGCAGGAGTACCTGCTGAAGCCGGTGACGGGCCAGGAGCTGGAGCAGGCGCTGAACCGGGTCCGGGACCGCCTGCTGGCCCAGCGCCGGGAGCGGGAGAGCATGGCCTCCCTGCGGGAGCGGATCAACTCCGGCAACCAGTTCCTGCGGGACAAGCTCCTGTCTTCCCTTTTCTCGGACGGCGGCGACCGTTATGAAGACGAGATGCTGCTGGGACAGATGCGGACCCTGGGGATCAACCTCACCGCCGCCTGCTACGGCGTGATCGACATCGCCATCAGCGCGGAGGGCGAGACGAGGATGAACTGCCGGGCGGCACTGATGAACCTGGCGGAGGCCAGCGGCGGCTCGGTCTTCGTGTGCTCCGCCCCCTTCGGCGCCCGGGCGCTGGTGCTGGGCGACAACCTGAAGGACGCGGAGGAGCGGGCTTACACCTTCGCGGGTTCCGCCCTCCGGCTGCCGGAGCTGGCCGCCTGCAGCGACATGCTGCTGGCTGTGGGCGAGCCGGTGAGCGATTACTACGAGATCCGCGCCTCCATGCGGTCCGCCCGGCATGTACGCCACCTGGTGACGGCCCAGGGTCTGGGCGGCCGGCGCATCGTGGGCCCCGGCGAGCTGCAGTCCGACAGCCCCTCCCTGGTGGAGACGGAGCTGAGCCCCCTCTACGAGCGCCTGCGCTATGCCGCCGCCGAGGAGGTGGAACCCATCCTGATGGACTACACCTCCTCCCTTGAGCCGTCCCTGGCCGTGGGCTACCTGCGGGTGGCGGCCCTCATCGCCGCCCAGCGCATCGTGCACGAAGCCGGCGGCCATGCCCACGAAGTGCTCCGGGAAAGCCTGGTGGCGGAGGCCCTCCACGACGACGACGCCAGCAGTTTCACCCGCCTGGCCGAACTGCTGCGCTGCGCCATCCGCTTCCGGGACAGCCGGGGCACCCCCTTCCACGATTCCCCCGTGGCCAAGGCCCGGGCCTTCCTGAGCCAGCACTACTCGGACCCCAACCTCATGCTCCAGGACGCGGCCGAAGCGGTCCACATGTCCCAGAGCCATCTCTCCACGCTCTTCTCCCAGGAGACCGGCCTGACCTTCACCCGCTATCTCACCGCCCTCCGGATCGGAAAGGCCAAGGAGCTCCTCACCACCACCCGGCGGCGCGCCTCCCAGATCGCCGCGGACGTGGGCTATAACGACGCCCACTACTTCAGTTACCTCTTCAAAAAGAACACGGGCCTCACCCCCAGCGAATTCCGCCGGGGAACGGGTGAAGAAGAAAATCAACCCTGATCGAAAGATTTTGAACTTTTCCCGGGCCGCGGCGTGGTCATATCCGGAAGAATTCCAACCATAAACGGCAATTCTCTGTATTCTCAAACCCGCGGGTCCCGCCTATAATGTGTGTAACAGGCGAAAGCCGAGTTTGAGACTATGGAGGTATCCCCACATGAAGAAACTGCTTGCCCTGATTCTGGCGCTTGTCATGGTCTGCGCCGCGACCGCCGCGCTGGCGGATGGCATCAAGGTCGGTATCGTGAACAACCCGCCGTCCGAATCCGGCTATCGTGCCGCGAACGTGCAGGACTTCGAGACCGTCTTCTCCGCCGAGAACGGCTATGAGACTTCCACCTTCTACAGCCTGAAGAACGATGAGCAGCTGAGCGCCGCCCGTCAGTTCATCACCGACGGCGTGGACGTCCTGCTGATCTCCGCCGCTGAGACCACCGGCTGGGACACCGTTCTGAAGGACGCCAAGGACGCCGGCATCGTCGTCTTCCTGTTCGACCGTATGATCGAGTGCGACCCCGAGCTGTATGAAGCCGCCGTCGTGTCCGACATGGCCGAGGAAGGCTACACCGCCGTGAACTGGCTGCTGGGCCTGGGCCTGGACGAGTACAAAGTCGTGCACATCCAGGGCGCCATGGGCAGCGACGCTCAGCTGGGCCGTACCGGCGCGCTGGACGAGCAGTTCGAGGCCGGCACCATGATCAAGGTCGTGCAGCAGACCGCCACCTGGGACGAAGGCGAAGCGAAGCGCATCGTCGAGTCCGTCATCAACTCCGGTGAAGACTTCAACGTCATCTATGCCGAGAACGACGGCATGGCCCGCGGCGCTGTGGCGGCCCTGGACGAGGCCGGCATCACCCACGGTGTGGAAGGCAAAGTCGTGGTCATGGGCTTCGACTGCAACAAGTGGGCTCTCCGCGAGCTCCTGTCCGGCAACTGGAACTATGACGGCCAGTGCAGCCCCTTCCAGGCCGCTGTCATCGACGGCATGATCAAGACCCTCCTGGAGGGCGGCGAGATCGAAGGCCTGAACGAGCTGAAGCAGATCATCTCCGTGGAGAAGGGCTTCGACGCCCGTGAGATCACGGAAGAGGACATCGCCACCTACGGCCTGGGCGACTGATCGCAGAACCGGAACCTGATCTGAACCCACAACAGGATGCGCGGTATGGAGCGTTGGAGCGATTCGCGTTCCATACCGCGCATTTTTGAGAAAGAGGCGAAGCAACGGATGGAGAACGGAATCGTGTTGACCATGCGCGGGATTTCCATCTCGTTCCCCGGTGTGAAGGCGCTGAACCGCGTGGACTTCACCCTGCGGGAAGGAGAGATCCACGCGCTGATGGGGGAGAACGGCGCCGGAAAATCGACCCTCATCAAGGTGCTGACCGGCGTCTACAGCAAGGACGAGGGCACCATCGAACTGGCCGGACATGATGGCGCCGTCACCATCCATTCACCGCAGGAGGCCCAGAAGCTTGGCATCAGCACGGTGTACCAGGAGATCACCCTCTGTCCGAACCTGACCGTGGCGGAAAACCTGTACATCGGCCGGCAGCAGGGCGTCACCGTACCCTGGAAAAAGATGAACCGGGACGCGAAGCTCCTGCTGGACAACCTTGGCATCCCCGCCCGCCCGAAGCAGCAGCTCAGCACCTGCTCCCTGGCGGTTCAGCAGATGGTGGCCATCGCCCGGGCGGTGGACACCCAGTGCAAGGTGCTGATCCTGGACGAGCCCACCTCCTCGCTGGACGAGAAGGAAGTGGAGATGCTCTTCGCGCTGATGCGCGACCTGAAGAGCCGCGGCGTCGGCATCATCTTCGTCACGCATTTCCTGGAGCAGGTCTATGAGATCAGCGACCGGATCACGGTGCTGCGCAACGGCGAGCTGGTGGGCGAGTTTGAGACGGCTCAGCTGCCCCAGGTGGAGCTGGTGTCCAAGATGATGGGCAAAGAGCTGGAAGGGCTGAACGAGGTCGCCGCTTCTCAGAACGCGCTGGACCCGAACGCGGAGGTCCTCTACGAGGCGGCGTCCCTGTCCAGTTCGGAGTGCAAGCCCTTCGACTTCAGCATCCGCAAGGGCGAGGTCAACGGCTTCACCGGTCTGCTGGGCTCCGGACGCAGCGAGTGCGTTCGAGCCATCTTTGCCGCGGACCGCGTCACCGGCGGCGCGGTGACCATGGAGGATCGGCCCGTGAAGATCACCAGGCCGATCAAAGCCATGAAAAAGGGCATCGGCTATCTTCCGGAGGACCGCAAACGCGACGGGATCATCGCGGACCTCTCCGTCCGGGAGAACATCATCCTGGCCCTGCAGGTCATGAAGGGCTTCTTCCGCCCCTTCAGCCGGAAAGAAGCGGAGGCCTTCGCCGATGAGTACATCAAGGCCCTGGACATCAAGACGGCCTCCACCGACACCCCGGTGGGCTCCCTTTCCGGCGGCAACCAGCAGAAGGTCATCCTGGCCCGCTGGCTGCTGACCCATCCGAAATACCTGATCCTCGACGAGCCCACCCGCGGCATCGACGTGGGCACCAAAACCGAGATCCAGCGGCTGGTCCTGCGGCTGTCCCGGGAGGAGGGCATGAGCATCACCTTCATCTCCTCCGAGATCGAGGAGATGCTCCGCACCTGCTCGCGGCTCATCGTCATGCGGGACCGGCATGTGGTGGGCGAGCTGACGGGAGACAAGCTCACCCAGAGCCATGTGATGTATACCATTGCGGGAGGAGGGAACGAGAATGCAGGCTGAAAAACGCACAAGCGGTTTCGGGATGTTTGTCCGCAAGCACGCGCAGCTGCTGATCCCGATCATCTTCCTGACGATCCTGCTGCTGATCAATGTGATCCGGAATCCCTCCTTCTTTGAGATCGGAACCATCGTCAACAACGACGGCAACACCTCGCTCAGCGGATATCCCATCATGATCCTGAACCAGGCCACGGAGCTGGTCATCATCGTTCTGGGCATGACCCTGGTGACCTCCGCCTCCGGCGGACAGGATATCTCCGTAGGCGCGCTGGCGGCCATCGCGGGCGCCACCTTCTACCGGATCCTCACCATGGGGAATATGGAGGACCCCGGGACCGTGCTGCTGGCTTTCCTGGCCTGCTGCCTCGTGACCATGTTCTTCGGCGCCTTCAACGGCGTCCTGGTCTCCGTCTT
The DNA here is from genome assembly GCA_045226335.1 of Christensenellales bacterium. Lineage (GTDB taxonomy): Bacteria > Bacillota > Clostridia > Christensenellales > Aristaeellaceae > RUG11272. The sequence continues at coordinate 40,505 of JBGVCH010000079.1, forward strand.
CCGGATCCAGCCCATGATCGCCACGCTGATCCTCTTCTCCTGCGGGCGCAGCATCGCCTACTGGATCGGCAGCGAACCCAACGCGACCTTCGAGAGCGGCCTGGTGTCCAAGCTGGCGGTGAACTTCCCCGGCGTGGTGATCCCGACGCCGATCCTGATCTGTCTGGCGGTGGGCATCATCTTCTTCTGCCTGACCAAGTTCACCAACCTGGGCCTGTATGCCCAGTCCGTGGGCATCAACCAGGGCGCCTCCAAGCTGAACGGCATCAGTCCCACCCGGGTCAAGCTGCTGGTGTTCATCATCCTGGGCGCCTGCTGCGCCGTGTCGGGCTTCATCCGGACCAGCCGGCTGGGGCTGATCAGCTATGAGAAGCAGCTGCAGGATATCGAGATGGACGCAATCCTGGCCGTGGCCATCGGCGGCAACAGCCTCGGCGGCGGCAAATACAGCCTGGTGGGCTCGGTGCTGGGCGCCTACACCATCCAGACCCTGAGCACGACCCTGGACGGCTTCAACATCAAGTCCACCGACATCAAGGCCTACAAGGCCATCGTGATCATCCTCCTGGTGGTCATCGGATCGCAGACGGTCAAGAAGCAGATCACCCGCCTCTTCAACCGGATCCGGAGCAACCCCGGCGCGCACGCGCAGGACGAAGCCGCTCCCAACGGCCAGCAGCCGGAAAAGGGGGTGGAGTGACATGACCGCGTATCAGCCGAAACTGACCCGGCGCCGTGAGCCCATCTCGGACACCAGCCTTCTGATGCTGGTGGCCATCGGCTTCTTCGTGATCCTGTACATCTTCTCCATTCTCTTCCTCGGCGACGGCTTCAGGCGTCCGTCCAGGATCTTTGACATCCTCAATGACAACGCCTATCTGATCATCATCAGCTGCGGCCTGTCCATCGTCATGATCACAGGCAGCATCGATATCTCCGTCGGCGGCATTGTGGGCTTTGTGACCATGGTCGGCGCGAGTTTCTTCAGCGGTGATATCCTTCCCGCGCCGGATATGGCGCCCGGGCTCCGGATCTTCTTCATGCTGCTGATCGCTATCGGCATCGGCCTGGCATTCGGCCTGGTCCAGGGCTCCCTGATCGCCTATCTGGACATCCAGCCGTTCATCGTCACCCTGGCCGGCATGTTCTTTGCCCGCGGCATGACGACCATCACCAGCGGCGCCAACATCACGCTCTCCAGCAAGGCGCCTGAGATCTTCAAGCTCCTGGATCAGCGGATCGACATTCCCTGGCTGGGCTACGACCAGATCAGCGGCATCAAGAAGACCGTCTCCCACGTGCCTGCGCACATGGAGTACGTGATCATCGTGGCCCTGGCGATTGTGGTGCTGACGGCGATCATGCTGCGCAAGAGCAGCCTGGGCCGGCACTTCTACGCCGTGGGCGGCAACCGCCAGAGCGCTCTGATGCTGGGCGTGAACGTCCGCAAGACCCGTTTTGTGGCCCACGCCATCAGCGGTTTCCTGGCCGGCGTCGCGGGCTTCGTCTACCTCTGGCACAACAAGAGCGGCAACATCGGCGGCGCCACGGCCGCGGAAATGCAGGCCATCGCGTCCTCCATCATCGGCGGCACGCTCCTGACCGGCGGCGTGGGCAACGTCATCGGCACCCTCTTCGGCGTGCTGATCCTCGCGCTCATCAAACCTATCGTGGTGGACGCCGCCAAGCTCCCGGGCTTTGACTGGCTCGGCAAGCCCTATTGGCAGCAGATCTTCAACGGCGTGGTGCTGTGCCTCTTCATCGTGCTGCAGAGCATCATCCTCTCCGTCCGCGGAAAGAGCGGCAGCCGCAAGTCCGCCCGCAAGCAGCCGGAACAGGAAGCGCTGCAGACGCCCGTCAAGCCGCGCGCCGCACAGCCCGTGCAGGCAGCCTTGTCAGAGCCTGCGCCTGCTGAGGAAGCCGCGGAAGTGCCCGAAGAGGCGGCCGTCCCCGAAGTCACTCCCCCGGCGCAGGAACCCGAGCCCGCGGAGGAGGTCCTGGCGGAGAAGGCTCACGAGGTCATTCCCGCCGCCATCGACGGCAAGCAGATCTACCGCTTCTATCCCGACGTGGTGATCGATCCCGTGAACTTCGACGTGTCCGGTGTGTACCTGGGCCAGCCTGTCAGCTTCGTGAGCATCGGCTGGAACCTGTTTGCCCAGAGCAGACAGACGCTCATCGGCCGCGTGACCCGGAAGAGCGTCGCCGAAAAGGTCAACGCCTGGCAGCTGAGCCACAAGCCCGTCGCCGCCGTCATCACCGACGCCGACGCCTCCGACGGCGACCTGAAGGTCACCATCGCCCTCTACGACGATCTGCTGAAGATCGCGGAGAAGAGCGGCGCCGAGCCCATCAAGCTGAGCGGCGTCAAGAACGAGGAGGCCCAGCGGAACATCGCTCTGGCCAAGCCCGGCGACGGCTGCAGCGCCGCCTTCGAGAGCCGGAAGAAGAACGGCCGGGAGGACCGCTGGAAGGTCTACACCGCCGACGGCTATGTGGGCGCCCTGGCGGCCGACGAGTATGTCAACGACGGTTCCCGCCGCATTGTGGTGGCGGAGATCACCACCGGCAAGAAGGACGACCGGGTCGGCATCAAGGTGTATGTGATCTGATCGGTCCACGACAAAAACGGAGTTTTCTTCCACCATTCCGGTGGTTGAAAACTCCGTTTTCTGATGCCCCGGCCGTTCTGCGCGCTTAGGGGCGCGGACAGGTCGGGCGGGGGCTGGACGCCTTGCTTTATGCTGTTCTACTTGTTCGAGATTGCCGAGTGTACAAGGGGGTTCCGCGCCTGCGGGCGCGGCCAGGGCTTTCCGTTCGCCCTGGACCTTCGGGGGGCAACACCCCCTTGCTTGACCTGGCATTCTTTCGCAGAGAACGGGATGAGAATCGTTTTGCAGGGTGCCCCGATCGGGGGATTCTCGTCAGTACTCCGGGGTGTACCAGCAGTCCTGATGAGTGTTCATCCATTCTCTCGCCCAGGTTTCCGACGTGCCGCCGGCGGGGGCCATGATCACCACGGCGCCGCAGCCGTCCAGCACGCCCTCGCCCAGGGTGCAGTCCTTGGGCAGGCGGATCCGCTCCAGTTTCGTGCAGTTCCGGAAGGCGTAGTCGCCCACGGCCGTGCAGCTGTCGCCGAGCCAGACCGCCGTGACGGGCATGCCTTCAAAGGCGGATTCCGCCACCTCGGTGACGCCGGAGGGCAGGGACATATCCGGCGTGCCGAACGCATAGTAGCCGCATCTCATACATGTACGGCCTTCCTCGTCGTATACGTGGGCTTCCGTCCCGGTGTCGCTGTAGCAGTGGGCACACTCGAAGGCGTGGGTGTCCTCGTCGACAAAGGTGAAGTCCGCGTCATAATGGGTGCAGATCTGAATGATCGCCGCCGCGTACCGATGGCAGTTTTCCACGCGCTTCTCGCGCTCCGTATGGATGGTCTCGGCAGTGAAAGCGCTGTTTTCCGACATCATCTGATCCCCGATGGTCAGCTGGCCGTGATCGCTGCCGCCATTGCCCGCGCCGATGGCCGCGCAGTCATTGCTCATGCCGCCGGCCTGCACGAAGCCGCCGCGGATGTCCACGGTACCGCCGTCCTGCCCCTGGCCGCCGCCGATGCCTGCGGCGCCGCCGGTGCTGATGGCGCGGATATAGCCGCTGCGCACCGTCAGGCTGCCGCCCATGGGACCGTCCGCGCCGCCGCCGATGGCGGCGTTGCCGCTGTCGGCGTTGCAGATCAGAGAGCCGCCGGTGATTTCCTGCCCCCAGATGGTCAGGCTGCCGCCCGCCAGCTGGATGCCTTTGGGACACTCCAGTGTCTGGCCCGAGCCGAGGATCAGGTTCACGTTGCCGTTGATCACCAGGCGATCGTCGAAGGTGAAATTCTCAGACACCACGTACCAGCCCCGGGCGGTGCCGTCGGCGGGCATCTGGGCGATGTCGTTGTACACGTAGACGACGTTGTCCTTTTCGTTCTCGTCCACATAGTGGACTCCCGTGGCGTTGACGGTCAGGGACAGGGTGAAGCTGCAGGGCGCATAGGTCTCCCTGTCGTCAGGGGTGAAGGTCACGGGGACGGACAGGGTCTCGTTGGGATGGTCCTTGATGGCCGTGTCGCCGCCCTCGTCCGCCGTGAAGCTGCCGGGCACCGTGAAGCAGTCGCTCTCGCCCAGGGTGCCCGCGTAGCCGAAGAAGCCCGCGCCACCCAGGAAGTCCGTCACCGTGCCGTCCCCCCAGGGACCGGTGTAAGCGCAGACGGCGGAAAGGGTGCCGTCCTTCAGGGTCCAGCTGTCGTCGTTCATGGCCGGGGCGGTGTCCACCGGGTATGTCTCGACGGTCTTTTCCTCGCAGCGGCTGCAGGCGGTGACCTTGGAGGCGGGCTTCCAGCCCACGCACTTGCCGTTCTTCATGATGGGCTCCGCGTCCGTCTGCGTCACGTGCCAATCATGGCCCAGCTTGGGCACGGTCTTTCCGACCCGGCTGAGTTCCTCCCCGCACACCGTGCAGTACACCACGTTGTCGTAGCTGCCCTTTTCCGTGCAGGTGGGATCCTTCACGTTCTCCTTCACCGTCTCGCCGGGAACGTGCCCTTTGGCGCTCACGGAGACCGTCTTTCGGCTCAGTTCCGCCTTGCACACCGTGCAGTATACCACGTCGTCGTAACTGCCCTTTTCCGTGCAGGTGGGTTCTTTCTCGTTCTCCCTCTTCGTCTCGCCGGGAACATGGCCCTTGGCGTCCACGGAGACCGTCTTCCGGCTCAGTTCCTCCTCGCACACCGTGCAGTACACCGCTTCGTCGTAGCTGCCCTTTTCCGTGCAAGTGGGTTCTTTCTCGTTCTCCTTCTTCGTCTCGCCGGGAACATGGCCCTTGGCGTCCACGGAGACGGTCTTCCGGCTCAGTTCCGCCTTGCACACCGTGCAGTATACCGCCTCGTCGTAGCTGCCCTTCTCCATGCAGGTGGGATCCTTCTCGTTCTCCTTCTTCGTCTCGCCGGGAACGTGGCCCTTGGCGTCCACGGCCACCGTCTTCCGGCTGACCTCCTCCTTGCACACCGTGCAGTATATCACTTCGTCATAGCTGCCCTTCTCGGTGCAGTTGGGCTCCACCTCGTCCTCCCGGACAGGTTCCCCGGGAACATGGCCCTTGGCCGGGATCTCCCTGGCGATCCGGCTCAGTTCCTCCTTGCACGCGGTGCAGTACACAACTTCATCATAGCTGCCCTTTTCCGTACAGGTGGGCTCTTTCTCGTTTTCCCTCACGGCCTCGCCGGCGGTGTGGGGCAGCTTTTCCTCGGTCTTGTGCTCCGAGGACATCACCTTGTCGCAGATCTTGCAGCGGACCACCAGATCATAGCTGCCCGCCGCGGTGCAGGTGGCTTCCTCCACGTTCTCGTGGACGGGATCCCACCCCCAGTGCTTCGCGTTGCCGGCGGTGTCGTTGTAGTAGATGTCGATGACCCCGCCGTCCTTGGGAACGCTTTGCCAGATGCACTTGTCCGGGCTGTCGACCCACACGCACTGCTTCGGCCCGCCGCCCCTGTTGGCATTCCAGAGGCCGTTGGTGAACACGTCCGACACCGCGGTGGACGAGGCCGGCGCGATCTCCACCGGCCGGGAAGAATGCACCATGACCGGTGTATAGCCGGCGCGGGCCTTCAGGGCCGGATCCGTCACGCTCAGGCTGCTGAGGACCTCCGCGGGCACCATGAGCTGGACGGTCTCCCCGTATAAATACCAGCCGGACAGATCCGCGTCCGTAGCCTTGACAAACTGATCCCTGTTCGCCACCTTCGTGTCGGGGCAGATCTGGTAAAACTTGCGCACCGTCAGGGGGGCGGTTGTCCGGACCCAGTGGACCTTGACGGTCCGCTGCAGGTTGTTGCCGCTGAAGGCAAAGCCTACGCCGTAGTTGCAGTAGGACGCGAAGCGCTTGTCGTGGGCATAGCTCTTGAACATGTCCGCCGGGGGATTGCGGAAGGCGAAGGTGATTTCGCCCCACATCTCCTCCACCGTGTCGTCTTTCGGGCGGGCCGTGACGGTGTTGGTCTCGGGGTCATAGGTCCAGGAGCAGGTGCCCAGGGACTTGCCGTCCTTGTCCGTGTCCACGCAGGTGACCTCAAAGAAATCCTCGTCGTAGGTCATGTATTCCTTGCCGTAGGAAACCACGGGGGCCCGCTTGACCGGGATCCGGTCCTTGCCGTCCATGCTGATCTTATCGGTGGAACCGGAGGATACGCCCAGGGCTTTCATTTCGTAGAGCGTTTCCGGCATCACGGCGGTGCTGCCCTTCATCTCCACGCTGAGCTTGTCGCTGCTCTGGTCGATGTTGAAATCCAGGAACACGTTCTGCGCGCCTAAAGATATGAATGGCACCTTCATGGAGAAGACTTCCTTCTCCACTTTCTTCCGGTCGTTGCCGATCTGGGCTTTAAGCTTGACATTCATGTAGAAGCCGATCTCAAACAGCAGCGTGCCCAGCATCTGCATTTCGCCGCCTTTGCCCTTCTCCCATTTGTAGCCGAAGTAGAAGAACCCGTAAAACTCCGCGTACAAGCCGAACTCCAGCACCGCGCCGATGGATCCAAGCCTGGTGGAGATCAGGCCGATGCGGAAGTCAAGGATCAGGCCGACCCGCAGGCCGATCATGCCGAAAACATAGACGCCGATGTTCAGGTTGGGCGCCTCGGTATCCGCCGCGGTGCTCTCCGATTCCCCGGCCAGGACCTTGAATTTCACCGTCCATCGCTTGCATTGGCCATAGGAGACCGACGCGCCAAAGACGACGCACAGCTTGACCGACGCGTGCGCTTTGATCACCAGACCCAGTGCGCACAGATGGAAGGGATCGGGCGCAAACTCCTTGTCCAGGATCTTGGTGTCCCAGAAGGGAACGTATTCGGCCTTGCTCTTGACAAAGCTGGCATACTTCTCCTCGATCCCGCCGCCAAGGGTCCCGTTCTGAGCGAATCGAGTACCCCAGTTGGAATTATCTCTGTTCGGATTCTCCAACTGCGCGTACTGATCTTTTTCCTGCGAATCATAACCGGCACCTTCAAAGGCCTGGTCCAGCATCGCGTTGATGCCGTCCAGCTTGCTGGTGGCGTTGAGGAGCTTTCCGGTCCACTGATACCGGTCATAATCGCTGATGCCCGTCTGCTTGCTGGGATCCGCCTCCCAGTCTGCCTGCATCTTGTTGTTTTCTTCGATGAGGGCCTCGTTGGTGTTCTGCTTCGCACCGGGGTTGCTCTTTTTGGAGGCAATGGTGATCTCAAACCCCACCGCCGTAAAAGTGCCGGCCTGGTAGGTGAAGCTGCCCTTGACGTCGACGGGCACTTTGACGAACCAGTATTTCTTCCACTGGATGTCGAACTTCAGATCGACGCCCACCGCGATCTCCTGCTCAAACTGGACCAGGATCGTGATGGTGAGGCCCATGTCCTTGGTATCCTCGCCCACCGCCTTGAAATTGTATCTCCAGCTGCTGGAGGCGGACAGTTCCAGGCGTGCGCCGGTTCCGCTGAAATGTTTGAGCCCCAGGCTGATGGTGAACCGGATATGGAAGGGCGAGTGCTTGGTCTCCGTGATCCGGTCCGTAATGAGGTTGAGTTTCCGGACCTCCTCCAGGGTCAGCTCTTCCCCGTCATCCGTCGTGAAGCGGACAGCCTGGATGGCCTTGCGGTATTCCTCGGTTTCCATCTCCTTCGGCGTGTCGTCAAAGATCAGGGAGGCGACGTAATCGCCGGCCTGATCCATGAAGCCGTTTTCCTCGAAGTTCTTGACGGCGTTGGCTTCGATTTCCTTCATTTCCTCTTCGGTGAGATTCAGGGGAACGTTCTCCTGGCGCATGGCCATGCCCGCCAGCCGGGTCATGTCCTCCTCCGTGCGCGGTGTGTAGCGGAGCGCCAGGCCGTTCTCCGCGGGCTTCACCTCCGTCAGCTCGCCGTAGCCCACCAGCTCGGCCTCGTCCGGCCGGTCCAGGCTGCCGTTGTACAGGGCGATCCAGTCCCCGGGCTCCACCACGGTGTCCTCCGTGAGGCCCATCTCCGCCAGGGTCGGATGGGTGAAGTCGAACTGGTCCGCGGAGACGATGATCACGCCGTCCTCATAGGTGCCGTCCGAACGCACGGGGATCACATCCGGGATGAAGACCACATCCTCGAAACCCGGGATCTCGTAGGCGTACTGCCCGTCTCCCAGGTCGGCGGTGATCCGGTAATACCCCATGCGGTCGGCACTGCCGTCCTCCCGCAGCTCGCCGTCGTAGATCACCAGCAGATCGCCGGGCTTCACGGGGGTGCGGCTGGTGAGAACGCCGGCGGCCTCATTGCGCTCGACGGTCAAGTCCTCATCCTCTGACTGGGTGGACTTGAACAGGCCGTCGTTCAGCTCGACGCCGTCCACCTGTTCCAGGGGGATATAGGTCAGGCCGGACCGCAGGCGCATGTTGTTGAAGGTCTCGAAGGCGGCGCTCAGGTTGTAGTAGATCACATACTCGCTGGACTCGACGCCGTTGCGGAGGAAACGCAGGCTGTCGGTTTTCACCAGTTCGATCTGGCTGAGGTGGCCCTCCGGCCAGACACCGGAAGCCGGCCGCACCCGGTAGACCGTCCGGACCCGGAGCCCCGCTTCCTGCATGCCCTTGCGCAGGGCCGCTTCGGTGCAAAGGGCCGCCAACTCGGCGGGTTTCGCCTTTGCCACCGCGTCCCCGTCCATGTCCAGCGTTTCCGTCAGGACCTTCATGGCATTGCGGTTGCCGCTGATTCTCCGCAGCTGTTCCGTCATGTTCTCGGACGGGTCGCCGGTGCCGTAGCCCATCTCCGCCAGGACGCCGCGGACCGTGGTCTCCGCCTCGGCCCGGAGTTCATCCATGGCATAGTGCGCCTGCAGGGTGCAGGCCGTGGTGTCGTCCGCCCCGGCCTCCCGGAGCGCCTCGCCCAGGGAGCCCCCCTCCCGCTGCCACTGCCGCAGCGCCGCCACGATCGTCTCGCGTTTCTCCTCGTCGGCGACGAGTTCCGCCGGATCGGTCTCCTGCTGCTCCAAAACGTAGGCCATGTCCTCGTTCCCGAACTCGTCCAGGTCCCGGATGGCGATCAGCCCGCGGACCTCGTCCTCCGTCAGGTCATAGGCCGCCACCAGCACCGGGAAGTCCGGCGCCACGTCCTGGTCGGAGATGAAGTTGTTCACCAGCGCCGAGTCCGCGTTCTCCAGATCGATGAAGTGCGGGTACAGGGTCAGGTTGCGCTCCACCACGTCGTTCTGCGCCCAGCGCTGTTCCAGCGCCGCGTCGTAGTACCAGCCCGAGAACAGATAGCCGAGGCGCTCGGCGATGGGAAAGGACACGATGCGCGTGCCGGAGGGCACCAGCTGCGTGTCCGGCAGCCAGACCTCTTCCAGCTCATCCGCGGTGAGGTCTTTCATCTCGTCCGGCAGCGCAAAACGCACCTCGTAATAGACGGTGTTATTGCTCTGGATGCCCTCCTCCGGCACGGCGGCGGGTTCCCCGGTCCCGGCCGGGCCTTCCGCCAAGGCTTGCAGCGGCAGGGCGCCCGCCAGAATAGACAGCGCCAGCACCAGGGACAGGAGGCGTCTGCGGGAAATCGTCTTCATCTGCATCACACTCTTTGCATCATTCGGTTCGGAAGGGAAATCGGGCGGAGGGGGCTTCACCCCGGAAGCCGTCTATTGACAGGCTCCGGAAAACCGGTACAATGGACCCAGCGGAAACGGGAAAGGAGCCATGGCCATGAAACACGCGGGGAAAGTCCTGTCGCTTTTGCTCATCCTGCTGATGACCGCCGGGGCGGCCCGCGCGGAGACACCCTTCAGCGCCGATCCGGCCCGGATCGAAGCCGCCGCCCAAAGCGTGGTCTGCGTGGAAGTCTACGACCGGGACGGCAGCCGCATCTCCGTGGCCAGCGGCTTCATCGCCTTTGACCCGCCGGTGCTGGTGACCGCCTGGCACGCCGTCGTGAACATGGCCTGGATGGAAGTCATCCGGGACGACGGCACCCGGTTCCGGGTGGATCGCCTGCTGGACTGTGACGAGGCGGCGGACGTGGTCCTGTGTGCCCTGCCGGAGGACGCCGGGCTCACGCCGTTGCCGGTGTGCGCCGAGCCTCCCCTGCGGGGAGAGGACGTGGTGGTGATCTCCAGCCGCCACGGTATTATCAACCTGGTGACCAAGGGCAGTGTCTGCGGCCGCTGGACGTCGGAGGGGATCGACTGGGTGCTGTTCAGCGCGCCGGTGACGGCCGGCAGCAGCGGCGGGCCGGTGCTCAACAGCCGGGGCGAGGTCATCGGCCTGGTCATGGGCGTCTACGACAAGGGCAACGGCCTGAACCTGGCCGCCCCCGTCTCCGCCGCTCTGGCCCTGACGGAATAAGTGTTTTGCCGGACTCCGCGCGTCCGTCAAAACAGTCCGTTACTGTGGTCCCAGTATACCACAGCAGGCCCCGGATTGGCAATAACGTGCGGAAGATTTGCCGGGCCCGGAGGCGCTTCGCGGAAAAGGCGCCCGTGATTGATACGTCGCGCGCCGGCTCCCGGCAGTTCCCTCTTCGTCAAAAGCAGGACCCCTTACGGAATCCCGCTTTTATACGACGCCGCGCCTCTACTCGGCGTCTGTCCCGTCGATCCGCTGATACAGGTGATATGTGATGTTCCGGCTGCCCACGACCCAGTCTGTTCTCTCCACAAGGCTGTAGCCTTCGTTTTTGTCCATGACCTTCTGCCAGTAGTGGGGATCCGGGTCCTGCTCGCGATCCCGCACCACCACGAAGGCCGCCTTCTTCTCCGCGACGCACGCCTCCTGTGCGGCCCGCATCTCCGGGCTGGAGAGGTTCAGCATGCAGAAATAGCGCTCCGTGGGCTGATAGCCCGCGGCAAAGTAGAATCCGCCGTCCAGGAAACCGTAATTGAACAGGCTCCGGTCCTCGCCGCTGTTGATGATCTTCGCAAAGCGGCCGTAGGGCGTCTCTTCCAGGCGATACCGCATCAGGTAGACGTTGGAGCTCAGGCCGAGGGCGATGAAGGGATTGGCCACCAGCAGCGCCAGCGCGAGGATCATGCCGGCCAGCGCCGGTTTCCCCGGCTTCATCTGCCCGGTGAGACGCCGGACGGCCTTCCCCGCGGCCGCCAGCCCCAGCGGCGCGTACACCGCCAGCACCAGGGCGTAGTATACGTAAGTCCGCCCGCCGAAATACGTGAAGGCGAACAGACACCCCGCGCTGAGCCAGACCGCAATCGGCTCCCACCGGCGCTTCTTCACGCCGGCCGCCGTCCAGATCAGGCCAATGGCGGACAGGACGCACCAGGAGGGGTTCTGCGTCAGGATCGTGAACGGTTTGACCGCCAGCTGACGGAGGCCCACCCGCTGGGTGTATTTGGTGAGGTTGTCGATGAAGTACACCTGCCAGAGATCGCCCAGGGCGCCCGTGGCCGCAAACCAGCCGACAATCGGGGCGGACAGCGCCAGGCAGCCCAGCAGGAAGAAGCCGATGAGCCGCGGCAGCTGCCGGGCCTTCCCGGTGAACAGGTACCAGAGGATCACGGCCAGCGCGAGCCCGGCGAAGAGGCCGCAGAAGGTGTACTTCACCCACAGCGCCGCGGCGGCGCACAGTCCCAGGACAAAGCCCTCCTTGTCCCGCAGCGCCCTGTCCTCCCGCATGGCCCGCAGCACCAGCCAGAGCCCCAGCGCCAGCACCGGCAGGATGGTCCCCTCCGCGCTGGAGCCGTGGTTGTACGCGCCGGAAAGCGGCACCGCCAGCGCCATGACGGCGGCCGCCGGCCAGTAGATGACCTTCGAGCCCGACATGGTCTGGGCGATCCGGCCGCTCAGGTGCAGGAAGCACGAGAAGCACACCGCCTCCGCCAGGTAAACTCCGAGGAAAGAGGACTCCGACACCAGCGAGGCCAGGGCGTACAGAAGGTACAGCAGCGGCCCCTTCTGCTCGTACAGGTCGCGGTACGGCATCAGCCCGTGGACGATGCCGCGGCCCACGGTGAAGAAGCAGTTCACATCCACCCAGTCGTTGAGGGGGTAGAGGAACGAGCTCTTGGAGCAGACGGCCAGCACGGAAAACGACAGCAGAGCGACAAAGACAAGGCGCGTCAGCGGTCGGTCGATTCTCTTCATCGGATCCGTTCACACTCCCATCCCCGCAGGCGGCGGTTCCACCCGGATGATCATCGGTTTCGTCCTGGGAAAACATACCACAGGACCGCGGGAAATGCAACAGGGATCCCGCGGCGCAGCGTCTTTCCGCAAGAAAACGCGCCATTCGCATATAAAGAAAAGAGAAAGAAGAAAAACATGATCAGATTGACCGATGTGACTGAAGACAACTGGCTGGACGTGGCGGCCCTGTCCGTCCGGGAAGACCAGAAGGGCTACCTGGCCCCCGCCGTCGGGATCCTGGCCAGGGGCTATGTGTACCGGAACTGCAACGCCCGGGTGTTTGTCGTCGAAAGCGACGGCGTCCCGGTGGGGCTGGCACTGGTCCGGGAGTTCACCGACGAGCCCCTGGGGTACGACCTGCAGCAGTTCATGATCGACCGGCGGTACCAGGGAAAGGGCTACGGCTCCGCGGCCCTGGCGCTGATCCTGGACGCGCTGCGGGCAGAGGCGCACTACGACCACGTTGAAGTCTGCGTCAAAAAGGAAGACGCCGCCGCCCTCCGGCTGTACGAGAAGCACGGCTTCGCGGACTCCGGATATGTGGACGCGGACGCGCCGGACTGCATAAACCTGATCCTCCGCCTGTTCTGATACAATTCGCAGGCTCAGTTGAGAATGACAAGTCAAGCAAGCGGCATGGCCCGAAGGTCCAGGGCGATCGGAAAGCCCTGGCCGCGCCCGCAGGCGCGGAACCCCTCTGGGCATTTATCACTCATAAACAGAAGCAAAACGCCGCCATCGTCCCGCCGCCCCGCCTCATCCGGCGGCAAAAGAAAACTCCCGTCCGTCGTCATGACCGGTGCGGGAGATTCTTTTGCGGTTGTAGATCTTCCTGCTGTCGATTTTCCGGGTGGTGGGGGAGAAGGTCCAGACGGTGCGCTTTTCCGCCGCCAGCCGCTTCTTCTCCTTTTTGCTCAGCTTTTCCTTCGGTACAAATTTGTCCATGGTCACACTTCCTTTCCCGCGGAGTCAGTCTCCGCCGTCCGCTTCTTCCGATCCGGGGCCGTTCTCTTCCACGGCTTCCGGCCACGGCGCGCCGCTGAGGATGGGGGCGTACAGCGCTTTCAGCTCGTTGTGGGTCATGGCATACCGGCGGTACACGGCGAAGCCGTCCCCGCCGAGTACTTCGCCCACCGCCCGGGTGCGCTCGGAGATGGCGATGGCCTGGCTGGAGGACGCGCAGATCGTCACCTGCCAGGTCGCCAGGTTTTCCCTGAAATAGGCCGCATTGTAGGCGATGCCCCGGTACTTGTTGTAGACCCCGTCCAGCAGGTACAGCCGCCCGGTGTATCCCGCCTCCGCCAGGCTCACCGCCAGGGCCGTGGCGGGATACCCGCCGGCGGAATACCCCGTCAGGACGATCTCGTGCCCCTCCCGGGCCCATTCCAGGATCTGCGGCTCAAGGTCCCGGATCACCACGTCGCTGGCGGCGGAGCACAGTTGATACGCGCTGTCCCCCTGGGGAATCAGCAGCAGGCCGTCCGCCGCGGTGATGTCCGCGCAGTTTCGGGTGGCGAAAAAGTAATCCCCGGAGCCCACAAAGAGGACATACCGCTTCCCGCGGTCCTCCTCCGCGGCAGGCTGGAGCAGGCACTGGGTCTTGCCGATCCGGATCTTCTCCGCGGAAGCGGCCGCGTGAAACACCAGCAGGATCAGCGCCGCCATCGCCCACGCCTTCCTCATGCCCCGGCCCCCTTCCGCCTTTATCCGGCATCACGCCGCGCTGCACCATTATAGAAGATTTCCCACGGGAGATCAAGCCCCTTTCCGGCGGGACAGGAAGCGAAAAATGCGCCCGGGGAGCGGTTTCCCGGCAGGATTTCGCCCGTCGGGGCAGAATCATACAGGCAGGAACGGCCCCAGTGCCGACAAATCGAGGTGAATCCCCGTGAAACACACGTTTGAGGGCGTCTCCTTCGCCGCAGATGGCCCGGCTCCGCGCAAGGTCTGATCCCGGACGAGCCTGCACGGAGCGAACCCGCCGGATACCCATCGTCCGACTCAGGCTTTGCGCCGCTTTCGGTACCCATGAATCCGAACAGTGAGGAGCAAAGCCATGAAAAAACCGAATATCATCCGGGAGCTGAAACCGTTTCTGCTCCTATGGAGTTCCCAGGCGGTGTCCGCCCTGGGGACCGCCATGACGGAATACGGCCTGATCGTCTGGGTCTACGGGCAGGAGGGGACGGCCTCCAGCGTCACGCTGCTGACCCTCTGTTCCTTCGCGCCGACCATTCTCTTCCGCTTCGCGGCCGGCGCGGCGGCGGACCGCTGGAACAAGAAGCGCGTCATGCTGCTGGCCGATCTCCTGGCCGCGGCCGGAACCGTCACTGTGTTTGTGTTACACTCTTTTTCGGCCCTGCGGTTCTGGCATCTCTGCCTGATCAACGCCCTCCTCAGCCTGATGAATGCCTTTCAGGAGCCGGCCTCCTTTGTGGCCACCAGCCTGCTGGTGCCGAAGGAACACTACGCCCGGGCCGGCGGCCTGCAGGGCTTTTCCGGCGCGGCGGTGTCCATCCTGGCCCCGGCGCTGGGGGCCGGCCTGCTGGCCTTCGGCGGGCTGGAACTGGTGCTGATCTGCGACCTGTGCAGCTTTGCCGTCGCCTTCCTGGTGCTGCTTTTCTTCATCCGGATCCTGGAGGCGGAAAACGCCGGGGAAGCGCGCAGGGAGCCCTTCCGGAAGGCTATCGCCGCGGGGCTCCGCTGTTTGAAGGATCGGCCCGTCCTGCTGCGGCTGATCCTGTTCATGACCTGCGTCAACTTTCTGGCCAAGCTGGGCAATGACGGGATGATCGCCCCCTTTGTCCTGGCGAGAACGGGGAATGACCAGCAGGTGCTGGGGGCCGTCCAGACGGCCACGGCCCTGGGGGTCCTGGCGGGCAGCCTGCTGGCCGTCGTCCTGAAGCCCGCGAAGAACCGGCTGCGGCTGATCTCCCTCACCACGGCGGCCGTCTTCTCCGGCGGTATCCTGCAAAGCCTGTCCCTCCGGCCGTGGGTGTGGTGCGCGGCCGCCCTGGGCTCCTACGCGGCGGCGGCCGTGATGAACGCCAACCTGACCGCCTTCATGCGGGAACAGGTCCCCTCGGACATGCAGGGCCGGGTGTTCTCCGCCGAGAGCACGCTGAAGAACGGCGCCATCCCGGCGGCGCTGTTTCTGGGCGGCCTGCTGGCGGACCGGGTGTTCGAGCCCTTCATGGCGGCGGAATCGCCCCTGCAAAGGCTGCCGGCGGCGCTCTTCGGCAGCGGAAAAGGCGCCGGGATCGCCCTGATGCTCTTCGGCGCCGGGGTCCTGGGCATCATGCTGTGCCTCGTTCACCTGATCGCGTCCCGGCAGAAGCCGGAGCGGTAATCCGCTTTTTCCCGCGCTATAACAGCGGAGCACCTTTGCCGTGCTCCGCAGCTTTTGTGTAACCCTGGTGAGCGGTTTCTTTTCCTGTTCCGGATGAATTGTACCGGCAGGGATTCCGCGCCTGCGGGCGCGGCCAGGGCTTTCCGTTCGCCCTGGACCTTCGGGGCCATCCCCCGCTTGACTTGTCATTCCGAAATGAGTATAGAAGAGATTACTCAAGACAAGGAAGAGATTACACCCTTCTCCAAACACCCCGGAAAATCTCCCGCTTTTCCCCCTGATAATCGCCGATCCCCTCGCAGACCGGGGTGAACCCGCACTTTGCCAGGACATGCCTGGAGGCCGTGTTTTCACTGAGGCAGACGCCCAGCACCGTGTCCGTCCCCACCGCGGCGGCCATGACCGGCAGGAAGGCCCGGACGGCCTCCGTGGCATAGCCGCGGCCGGTGTGGCGCTCCGCGATGTGGTAGCCGATCTCCCAGTCCCCGCCCTCCAGCGGCACCAGCTGGACGTGGCCGATGACCTCCCCGGTGTCCCGGAGGAGCACAGGGTACACGAAGGGGCCCTCCGTCCCGCCGTACCGGGACATCAGGAACCCGATGGCCTCCTCCGCTTCCGCCACGGTCTCAAAGACCTCATCCGGCACGAACCGGCGGTTGTCCGCGTCCAGGGAGTTCCGGTGCACCGCCTCCGCCATGGCCGGGTCAAAGGCCGTGATGATCAGGTTTTTCGTCTCGATGTACATTCCTGGCCTCCCATGCGCCTTCACGCGGAGAAATCCGGGTTCCGCATCAGCTGGGCCGCCCGCATCATGGCGGGGATCAACTGCTTTTTCCGGGAAACCACCCCGGGCAGGAAGAAGGAGCCGTTCACCGGTTCGGTTTTGAAGGCCACGGAGATCAGCTGTTCACTGTCCTGGCCGTAGCAGATCAGCTCGGTCTTCTCCTCCAGGATGTTGGTCAGCATGAAGTACACCTTCGGGACCTGCTGCTTCTCGCTCTCCGTCTGCAGGATGGGCATCAGCTTCTCCCGGATCATCCGCAGGTCGTCATCGTCCATGGAGCTGATCTGCCCCACGCCGAAGACCAGCCCGCCGTCGGCGGTGAACTTCTTGTAGTCCTGGTAGAAGATCTGGTCCGGCGTCTTGCCGCCGAGGTTGCTGCCGGCCCGGAACATCTCCTTGGCCAGCTGCGGGATCTCCACCCCGGCAATCAGCGCCAGGGCGCCCGCCGCCATCTTGTCGTGAACGGTGCAGGTGGGCGAGCGGAACATCAGCGTGTCCGAAATGATGGCGGAGCAGAGCAGGCCGGCGATGTCCGGCGGGATCTCCAGCCGCTGTTCCCCGTAGATCTGGTACATGATGGTGCCGGTGCAGCCCACGGGCTGGTTCCGGAAGGTGATGGGGGTCATGGTTTCCAGGGAGCCCAGCTTGTGGTGGTCGATAATCTCCAGGATGTCCGCGCTGTCGGCGTTGTCCGCAGCCTGGTCCTTCTCGTTGTGGTCCACCAGGATGATGCGCTTTTTCTTCGGGTCGATCAGGTTCCGCCGGGAGATGGTGCCCAGGCAGCGGCCCTGGGGGTCGATCACCGGGAAGGCGTGGTACCGGCTGCTCTTCATGGTGTCCTGGATGTCGTCGGTGAAATCCTCCGTGGAGAAGGTGACCAGGTTTTCCCGGGTCATCACATAGCCCACGGGGATGCTCTGGTTGATGAGCCGGGCGATGGTGAAGGTGTCCAGCACGGAGGAGATGATCACCACGCCCTTCTCCCGGGCCAGGTCCATCACGCGGTCGGAGATCTCCATGTTGAGACCCACCACGATGCAGCTGACGTTCTGGCTGACGGCCTCCAGCTGGTCCCCCTCCCGGTCGCCCAGGATCACCATGTCGCCCTCCTCCAGGATCACGCCCAGGAGCTCCGGGTTGGCCGTGCCCACCAGCACCCGGCCCCGGGTGAAGAACCGGTTTTCGTCCCCCACCCGGATGGTCCCCCGGATGGTCTCGGCGATCCAGTGGTACTGCGTGTGGGCGTTGGACAGCAGCAGGCTGTCCTCCGTGTCCATGAAGATGTGGGAGATGTCGTTGACGGTAACCAGGCCCACCATCCGGTCTTCCGCGTCCACCACCGGCAGGGTGGTGATGCCGTTCTCCTTCATCAGGTCCCAGGCGCGCTTCAGGGACATGGTGGCCTCCAGGTGCGGGGTGGCGTAGATCTCCATGTCCTTCACCTGGGAGCCGACGTTGGGCATGTACCCGGGCTGGGGGAAGCCGAAGCGCTTCAGCACATACTCCGTCTCTTCGTTGATCTGGCCGGCCCGCCGGGGGATGTAGGTCTCCCCCTTTGAGATCTTGTTGCGGATGTCGGCGTAGGCGATGGCGGAACAGATGGAATCCGTATCGGGGTTCTTGTGGCCGAGGATGAAGACGTTCTCTTGCTGAGACATGGGCTGGCACTCCTTTCGACGGGCCCGCGGCGGTCACGGAAGACGTTTCCGCGTGAACGGTTTCATTCGGGGGCAAACATTTCGTTTTCACGGTCTCTCTGTCTTCATTATAAGCGAAAACCCGCCCTCTGTTCAAGGGTCAAAAACGGATATTGAAAAATGTCGAAAAAAGGGCTTGACCCGGACACGGTGTCGCGGTTTATCCTGTGACCGGAAGGAGAAAGGAGCTGGTTGCGTGGAGCGCATGCTGACGGTTTCCGAGGTGACCCGGGTCTGCGGGGTTTCGGCGAGAATGCTCCGGTACTACGAGAAGCTGGGCCTGATGGCCAGCCGGCGGCGGGAGGGCTACGCTTACCGCGTGTACCGCCCGGAGGATATCCGCCGTCTGCGCCAGATCCTGCTGCTGAGGAAGCTCCGGGTGCCGCTGAAGGAGATCGGGGAGATCCTGTCGGACCCCGGCACCGCCACGGCCGTGGGCGTTTTCGAGCGCAACCTGGCGCAGATGGACGAGGAGCTCCGGTCGCTGCACGCGGTCCGGGACGCGGTGGCGGCGTTTCTGGACGCCCTGCGGCAGCGGCGCGCGCTCCCGGCCGAGGAGATCTTCCTGCAGGACGACCGGCTGCTGGCCCTGGCCGACGCCCTTTCCCCCTCCTCCACAAAAATACAGGAAGAGAGGCGAACCATCATGGAAAATCTGGAACAGGCAGATCAGGCCGGAAGGGCCCTGACGGATGTGCGGATCGTGCACCTGCCGGAGAGTGACGTGGCCGCGGCCCACGCCCTGGGAGACGACCCCGAGGCCCGGGCCGGGTCGATGATCGCCGCGTTTGTCCGGGAGACCCGGCTGTGGGAGAAGCACCCCGGCCTGCGGCTGTACGGCTTCAACCATCCCAGCCCCACGGACGAATCCGGCCGGCACGGGTACGAGTTCTGGGTCACCGTGCCGGACGGGATGGAGGTGCCGTCCCCGCTGGAGCGGAAGCACTTCCCCGGAGGCACCTACGCCGCCCACATGATCCGGATGGAGGATTTCGAGGAGTGGGCGTGGCTGGATCAGTGGGTGCGGAACAGCGACACCTACGCCTACGCCGGAAGCGGGACCCCGGAGGACATGTTCGGCCTGCTGGAGGAGCACCTGAACTATCACGACCACGCCATGGAGACCGCTGAGGGTGAGCCGCAGACCGACCAGCTGGACCTGCTGATCCCGGTGAAGCGGAAAACAAATACAGACTGACGCGGCGGTCAGTCTGGCGGGGGGATGGGGGGTTCCTGAATCGCTGCGGCGGGCGTGGGGCTGCCCCACCACCGCTGCGGTGGTCCCCCGCACACTAAGACCCCTCTCCCGCTGCGGCGGGAGCTCCCCATTGCGATGGGGAGCCTGGGGATTTGCGCCTCAGCCTCCCCACCGCAGTGGGGAGGTGGCCCGCA
>JBGVCH010000080.1:0-52978 GCA_045226335.1 Christensenellales bacterium
CCCACGGTCTATGAAGACATCATTGCCCGGTATCCCGGCATGATGCAGCCCATGTGGCCCGAGACCATCAAGGAACAGATCGAGCTGGGCAACCTGACCAAGGAGACCATCGACCGCCATGCGAAGCGGGTGCTCCGCAACAAGTTCGAGCTGGGTCTGTTCGAGGATCCCTATTCCTCCCTGGAAGAAGCCCTGGAGCTGTGCGCCAGCGAAGAGTACAAGGCGGAAGCCTTTGAGCTGACCACCATCGAGGACATCTATCGCGCCCGCACGGACAAGATGAACGAGCTGGACATCCGGCTGCAGACCGAATCCACCGTTCTGCTGAAGAACGATGGCGCCATCCTGCCCCTGAGCAAGGATGTCAAGGTGTATGTGACCGGCACCTCCAAGGACACCGTGGCGATGGATGTGGAAGCAATCGGCGCGTACGCCACCATTGTGGAGGACATTGAGGAGGCCGACGTGGTGGTGGCCCATGTGACCGCCATGGACGACTCCACCGAGATGTTCATCGAGGACGCTCAGGATGAGGGCAAGCCCCTGATCCTCCTCTTCGACGGCGCCGTCTCCACCGAGCCCAACGCCTGGGCCATCGAGAACAGCGCGGCGGTGCTGCTCATGACCTACGACTGCACGCCTGACCATGGCTCCTCCATGGGCAACTTCTACCACAAGACCCTGCCCTCCGTCATCGCCGACATGCTCTTCGGCGAGAAGGAGCCCACCGGCGCCACCGTGTTCGAGATCGCCCGCAACGACGACGACGCAACCATCGACTGGGGCGAGCTGCAGTTCGACACCGGCGTGGACACCTACACCCGCCTGTTCATGGCTGCCACGGTCCGGCAGAATCCCACCGCGGCCCTGCCCACCAACCTGGGCGACGTGGTCGCGCCGGCGCACTTCGGCATGACCTACGGCAATCCGGCGGACATCGTGATCAACACCCTGGTGAGCGATCAGGAGACCAAGGTGGTGGAGGAGGAGACCAGCGGTTCCACCCAGACCTCCGTGAAGGCGCTGAACAGGATCGTCAAGAGCGGCGAGAGCACCACCCTGTACATGATCGCCGAGAACCACGGCGCCGACGGCACCGCGATGGTTCAGGTCTTCGAGGGTGAGACGCTGCTGGCCGAGAAGTACATCAGCGTTGAGGGCGGCTCCTTCCTGGTGGTGGCCATCGACGTGCCCCTGGAGGGCGTTGGTGACCATGTGCTCACCGTCGGTGAGAACAGCATCACCATCACGGTTCAGGAGTAAACCTGTGAATCCCGGGCCGTGGGACGGTTTATGCCGTCCCACGGCTCCTGTTTTTGGAGATGATTATTTATGAAAAAGCTTTTATGGATCCTGCCTGTTTTCCTGCTGATCCTGCCGTTGGCCGGCCACGCGGAGGTGCTGCCCGTCGCCCCGGACGGCATGAGCCTGACGGAAGCCCTGGCGGTGTGTTCCGACGGGGACGTGATTGAACTGGCGTCCGGTATCTACAGCGATGAGACGGAGACCTTTCCCCTGACGGTGACGAAAGCCGTCACACTGCGGCCCGCCGAGGACGCGTCCCCGGTGATCGACGCGCCGGCCTTCAAGGCGGCGATCCGGGTGGAGGCGGAGGGCGTGACCCTGACCGGGCTGGAAATCAACTTCCGGCGCACGGGCATCTATGCCATCGGCAGCGACCTGACGGTGATGAACTGCCGGATCACGCTGGCAGACACGGCCTGGCGCACCTCCTCCTGCGGCATGTGGTGCGGCGGGATTTACCGGATGACGGTGCGGGACTGCGCCTTCACCGGCTGCGGCATCTCCCTGGCGGGGCCGCCGCTTTCGGAGACCAGCAAGGGGCTTCCGGTGCTGACCGGCCTCTTTGAGGTGGGGGAGGACGTGGCCTATTTTACCACCCATACCATTGAGAACTGCACCGTCAACGGAAAGCCGCTTTTCTACGCGGTCTCCCTGCCGACTGTCACAGCGCCGTCGGACGCCGGGGAAGTCATTTGCTGCGACTGTGACGAGGTGATCGTCCGGGACGCGGATGTTTCGGACAGTTCCATGGGCATGGTGCTGGTGTATAACCGGCATGTGACGCTGGAGAGATGCAGGGCGGATCGCTGCGGCGTGTTCGGCATCTATGTGGCCAAGTGCGGCGGGGGCATCCTGGACCGTTGCTCCGCCGCGGAGACGAACCACGGCCTGGACATCCGGGCCAGTGAGCACATCGTCCTGAGGGAGTGCTCCGCCACCGATTGCGACCAGGGTCTGTTTTTCTCCCTGATCCATGACAGCGCCATGGTGGACTGTACCGTCACCGGTACGGGGCAGGGATTCTTCATGGCGGCGGGCGGCGGCAACACGCTGCTCCGGTGCACAGCCGTTGCCTGCGAAAACGGATACAACCTGCAGAAGGAAGGCCATGTGCTGATGACGGGCTGCACCGCGGAAGCCTGCACGGTGTGCGGTGTGCGCCTGGACGCTACGCCGACGGCCTTCGTCGGCAACACGCTGAAGGACAACTGGGTGGCGGTGATGGCCTACGGCAGCGTCTCCTTTGACATCGCGGACAACCGGTTCGAGGGATCGCGCTGCTGCGCTCTTTACCTGCGGGACATTGCCTTCAGCCGGTTCATCGGCAATCGCTTCACGGGCACGGAACAGGACAGCGTGCAGGCCGTGGGCACGCTGGGCGGAAGCGTCTGGCTCGGAGAAGCGCCCGATGTGCCCATGAACCTGTCTCAGGCTGCGGACGGTTTTGGGATGGAGGAATAGGACGGTTTTGGATTTTCCCTTTTTCTGTGTATAAATATCCTGTCACCGCTTGCCGCAAAACTGATATGATGGCACTGTCAGAGAACTGACCGGAGGACATGATCCGCTGACGAAAGGAGCAAATCTATGAAGAACCTGATGAAAGTTGTCGCTTTCCTGCTGGCCGCCCTGATGCTGGCCGCCCCTGCGCTGGCGGAGGAGTCTGCCCGCCCCAATATCATCGCCCACAAGGCCGACGGCATCGTGATCGACGGCAGCCTGGCCGACTGGAACCTGGATTCTCCCGCCGTGGTGGAGGATCCCAGCCAGATCATCCGTGACGCCGTGTTCTGGCAGGGCCCCAACGATTGCTCCGCCAAGTTCTACCTCTCCTGGGACGAGGAGAACCTGTACATTGCCGCGGATGTGACGGAGGATACCCCCCTGGGTGCCATCGAGATGCTGCCCATCGACGGCGAGGACAACCTGAAGCTCTACATCTCCACCAATCCCGCCTCCGATCCCGAGCGCACGGAGTATGACACCAACGACTTCCTGGTCTACTTCGTGATGGACGAAGGCTACTGGGACACCGCCATTGACCGGTCCATGGTGCCGAAGGACAACCGGCAGCGGTTCGTCAGCGTGGGCATGGACGGCGGCGAGAGCGTTCTGGACGGCTATCAGTGCGCCGTGCAGATGACCGCCACCGGCTTCACCTGGGAAGCGGTTGTGCCGTGGGCCTGCTTCTCCAACAAGAAGATCGAGGTCTACACCCCCGCCGTGGGCGACACCCTCAACTGCAACTTTGCCATCACCGACATCAGCTATCCCTGCCCCGGCACGGAGTACATCCCGCAGATGGCCTGGAGCGGCAACCTGAAGATTAACACCAATCCCAGCCTCTGGGGCACCGTGACCTTGGGCGAATGACAAATCCGGGTGTTTCCCTCCTTTTCGGGCGAGCGAGCAGACTCGCCCGTTTTTTCATGAAAACTGTTTAGGATATTCCTATAATGTGACCGGATATTCATGGTACAATACACTCAGCGTGTGGGACAGGTGCGATTGCTTCCACATCTGACAAATGAATGGAGGAAAGGAGCGTTTTCCATGAGAAAGATTTCTCTTCTGCTGACTGTCATGATGGTGTTTACCGTCCTGTCGGTATTCGCCGAGGAAACCGCCGGACCAACCGAAGCCGAGATTCTGGCGCAGCCTTGTGAATTCGCGCTGATCGAAGCGGACGAAGCCACCGGCCAGCCGCGGCTGACATACATCGAAGGCGTCACACCGATCCTTGAACAGGATGGTCTCAAATTCAAGGATATGAACAAAAATGGCGAGCTGGATGTCTACGAAGACTGGCGCCAGGATATTGACGCCCGTGTCAATGACTTGCTGAGCAAGATGAATGACAAGGAAAAAGCGGGCACCCTGTTCTGCGTCAGCGCGAACCTGGAGACAGCCCGTGCCTTGATTCCCGACTTCAGCCTCACATGCATGCTCTTCAACCTGAACGGCGCACCGGTTCAGGTGGTGAACACCCTGAACAATCTGCAGGCTACCGCGGAGGCGGAACGTCTGGGCATGCCGATGATTTTCACCTCTGACCGTGAGTACAACGCCTTCGGCGGGTACATTGACAAGGCGCACATCGCGTATGGCACTGCCAACGATCCCGAACTGGCCTATCAGCTGAGCTACTTCTACGGCAAGGCGATGGTCGCAATCGGTGTTCATGTGACATTCGAGCCCTATGCCAACGAGATTGGCGCTCAGTATGGCGAAAACCCCGAGCACATCGCAGCAATCGTCTCCCAGGAAGTCAAGGGCATGGAAGACGCCGGGTTTGCCAGCTGCGTCAAGCATTGGATCGGCCGCGGCGGCGACAGCAACTTCGGCAACGCCCGCTCCGTAGCCCAGAACTTCGACAACTGGATGGTCGGCTGGAAGGCCGCGCTGTCCGGGGGCAACGAATGGGTTATGACAAACTGCGGCGGTACCGGCATCACCAATACGACCGATGTCAAGTGGGACAAAGTGACCATGAGCTATCTGCGCGATACCCTCGGCTTTGACGGCATCGTTGTGACCGACTGGTGGGCCCTGGGCATGGGCAGCCAGGTTTCCGGCGTCACCAACGAGGGGATTGAGCTGAGCGAGCAGACCGGCGCCTGGCTGTACAACGAAGCGCTGCTGAACGGCACAGATATGTTCGGCGCGGGCGGCATCGGCCATGGCACGGACATCACCGGCATTGACAACGGCGACGGCACCAAGACCGGCTCCACGATGTGGAACTGGCCGGACTGCATCATTGAAGGCCTTAAGGACGGGCAGGTTGACCAGGCGAACGTCGACCGTTCCGTGGCCCGTATCCTCAATTTCAAGTTCAGGAAGGGCCTGTTCGAGAATCCCTACCGAGTGCCGGAAGAGGCCCTGAAGGTTGTGGCTTCCGCCGAGTATCAGGCCGAGCAGTGGCCGCTTGACACGAACGAAGCGCTGCGCAAGGCCCGTACCACAGAGGAAGTCGAGCTGGCTGAAAAGCTGCAGGCCAAGAGCGCTGTCCTGATGAAGAACGACGGCGGCCTGCTGCCCCTTGCCAAGGGCACCAAGGTCTATATCGAGTCTTCCACCAAGGAGACGCTGGATCACTACAAGCAGTACATCGCCGGGTATGGCGAAATCGTCGATGCCATCGAGGACGCTGATGTCGTTATCGGCTATTACAGTGAAATCAACGACGCCAGTGAACTTCTGATCGAAGACGCACAGGATGCCGGAAAACCCATCGTCTTGACGCTGACCGAAAAGGCTACGGAGTATGCGCTGACCAATGCCGATGCGCTCATCTACATGCCCTTCAGCCAGCAGCCCGATCACGGCACAGGCGAAGCCGGCTTCATCTATGGCACGGAGCCCTGGGTGTACGCGGACCTGCTGTTCGGCATTCGCGAGCCGGAAGGCATCATTCAGAAGGAACAGGCCCGCAACAGCACTGAAGATGCGCTTCAGTGGAAGGATCTTGCCGGTGATCAGGGCGCGTCTCCCTATGTGCGGCTGATCGTTCAGGCGCTGATGATGGCTGATACGGAGAATCACGCTTCTCCCAACAACTACGGTGATCCCCTGGTGATCTACGATTACAGCATGCGCTATGGCAAGGCAGGCGACTTCGCTTACAGCTGCCTGATCCTGCCGCAGAGCGTTACGGAGGAAGAAGGCGTAAACAGCTGGGGCAGCGCGACGGTGACCACCACGGTTACCGACACGGCGAAAGCCGGCCAGCCCTTCCACGTTTACTGCCTGCTGCACAACAATGGCGCGGACGACATTACCACGGTCGTAGCCAAGGCGAACGGTGAACCGATTGCGCAGAAGCTGTACACTGTGCAGGGCGGTTCCTGGCGTGTGGTGGATCTGGAACTCGTCCTTGAAGCCGGTGAGTACGACATTGATGTCGGCGGTCTGACCGGGCACTTGATTGTCGCCGAATAACACTGAACCGTTCCTGATGCCGTGAACTCAGGATCTGCTGCGTCCGCCATAGTTGCATGCTGTGGCGGACGTTTTGGACGGAAAAGGGAACGTGTCGTCGGCGATCTCAGCAAGACCATCGACATCCTCGAATAATCTCCGGATCCGAGCCCAACAGCCCGGCTTCCCGCGAGGTGGTCGGGCTTTTCGATAGCTGTTCAAGGGGCAGTCAAGCCCTGTTCACAGAACGTTCAGAATCACGGCGGATAATGATAACCGCAGAGGGAAACCCGATGCGAACCTGAAACCGGAGCATCCCAAGGATTTCAGCGGAAAGGAGGAGAGAGCGGAATGGACTACCGGCACGAGGTCAAGCACATCATCTCACCCGGTGACGCGGCGGCGATCAGAACCAATCTGATGGCGGTGGCACAGCTTGACAGCCACGCACGGGAGCGCGGGTACTACCGCATCCGCAGCCTGTACTTCGACGATCCCCTGGACACAGCCCTGCACGAGAAGCTGGACGGCGTCAACGAGCGGCGGAAATTCCGCATCCGATACTACAACGACGATCTGAGCTACATCATGCTGGAATGCAAGATGAAGCGGGACAACGTGGGCTGCAAGCCGCAGGAGCGGCTGAGCCTGGAGGAGACCAGGAAGATCATCGCGGGCGATATCGACTGGATGGTGACCAGCAGCCGGCCGCTGCTGATCGCGCTGTATGTGGACATGAAGGTGCGCCGCCTGGCCCCGAAGACCGTGGTGGAGTACAAGCGCGTTCCCTTCATCTACGGACCCGGGAACGTGCGGGTGACCATTGACTGGTCCATCCGGACCGGGCCGCCCCGCGACTTCCTGAACCCGGAGGGCCTGACCCTCCCGATCCGGGACGATGTCACCCTGCTTGAAGTCAAGTGGGACGCGTACCTCCCGGGCGTGATCCGGCGGGCGGCCGCCCTGAAGAGCCGCACTTCCACCGCGTTTTCAAAATACGCCGCATGCCGTGTGTACGGCTGAACGGACAGAACAGGAGAATGAGCCATGACATTCAATGACATCTTCAAGTCTTCCTTCCTCGAAAACATCACCTCCGTCCCCGTCCCGGATATCCTCCTCGACCTGGTGCTGTCCTTCTGCCTGGGGCTGTTCATCTTCTTCGTATACAAGAAGACCTACTCCGGTGTTATGTTTTCCCAGGCCTTCGGCGGCACGCTGATCGCCATGACCATGATCACCACCATGGTGATCCTGGCGGTTACCTCCAACGTGGTGCTGTCTCTGGGCATGGTGGGCGCCCTGTCCATCGTTCGCTTCCGCACCGCCATCAAGGAGCCCATGGACATCGCCTTCCTGTTCTGGTCCATCGCCGCGGGCATCGTTCTGGCGGCAGGCATGATCCCGCTGGCGGCCATCGGCAGCGCCATCATCGGCCTGATCATGATCATATTCTGCAACCACAAGTCCGCCCAGAAGCCCTTCATCACTGTCATCTCCTGCGTGAATGGTGAGACGGAGGAGCGCGTCGCCGCCTTCCTGAAGGAGAACGCCGACAAGACGTCCATCAAGAGCAAGAGCGCGACGCAGGGCAGCATCGAGCTGACATACGAAGTGACGCTGAAGGACAACAGCACCGATTTCATCACCCGCCTGTCCGAGATGGACGGTGTGAACAGCGCGGTGCTGGTGAGCTACAACGGCGACTATATGGGGTGATCCCATGCTGAGAACGAAAACAGTAGACCGTATCGTCTGCATTGCCACGGTGGTCATGCTTCTGGCATCGGTTTGCCTCTGGGGCCTGATGGAAGCGGTCCAGGGCGACGGGAGCCATCTCGTGGGCTACGAGAACCTGCTGTTCGATCAGAGCAAGGTGCACACCATCGACATCACCATGGAGAACTGGGACGAATTCATCGCCAATGCCGCCGCGGAGGAATACGCCGTGTGCCGGCTTACGGTGGACGGGGAGACCTACAGCAACGTGTACATCAGGGCCAAGGGCAACACGTCGCTGTCCTCCGTGGCGACGCTGGGTTCCACCCGTTACTCCTTCAAGGTGGAGTTTGACCACTACCAGAAAGGCCGTACCTACCACGGCCTGGACAAGCTGAGCCTGAACAACCTGATCCAGGACGCCACCATGATGAAGGACTACCTGGCCTACACCCTGATGAACCGCATGGACGTTCCATCCTCACTGTGCAGCTATGTGATGATCACGGTGAACGGAGAGGACTGGGGCCTTTACCTGGCGGTGGAAGGCGTGGAGGACAGCTTCATGGACCGGAACGGCATGACCAAGGGCGAGCTCTACAAGCCTGACAGTCTGTCCTTCGGCGGCGGCCGTGGCAATGGCCGGGACTTCGACATTGAACAGTTCCGGGTGAATGACGAGGAAACCGAAGGCGAAGAGAACGCTTCGTCCGCGCCGGAGACGGACCAGACGCCGGCTGCCACCGCGGCGCCCACCACGGCGCCGACGGGTGGAGATGACGGCTTCGGCAATTCCTCCGGCATGCCCACCGGCGGGGATGGCGGCTTCGGCAATTCCTCCGGCATGCCTACCGGCGGCGCGACGCAGGGAGACTTTGGTCCGTCCGACGGGAACGGCACGCAGCCCACCGGCGGAACGGGTACCGGGATGCCCCAGGGTGACTTCGGCGCTTCCGACGGGAACAGCACGCAGCCCACCGGGGGGACAGGCACCGGGATGCCTCAGGGAGACTTCGGTCTGTCAGGCGGAGACGGTGCCCAGCCGACAGGCAGCGCCACAAGCACCGAGACCCCGTCGGAGGAGAAAGACGGGCAGGACCGGCCCGCGTTCGGCGGGATGCCGGAAGGCGGCGGAGACTTCGGCGGATTCGGCGGATTCGGCGGATTCAACTTCGGCATGGGCAGCGAGGATGTGAAGCTGGTCTATTCCGACGACGATCCGGACAGCTACAGCAACATCTTCAACAACGCCAAGACGGACGTCAGCAAGAAGGACAAGGCCAGGCTCATCGAAAGCCTGAAGCAGCTGAACGCCGGCGAGAACCTCGACAGCGTCGTGGACAAGGACGAAGTGATCAACTATCTGGCGGTGCATAACTTCCTCTGCAACGACGACAGCTACACGGGCATGATGGTGCACAACTATTACCTCTATGAGGAGAACGGGCAGCTGTCCATCCTTCCCTGGGACTACAACCTGGGCTTCGGCGGCTTTGCGGCCTCCACGGACGCCACCTCCACCGTCAACAGCCCCATCGACTCCCCGGTCAGCAGCGGAACGACGGATTCCCGGCCCCTCATCGCCTGGATCTTCAACGACGAGGAAAGCCTGAACGCTTATCACGAAGCCTATGACCGCTTCATCACGGAGAACATCGAGAGCGGCTGGCTGTCGGAGGAAATCGCCCGGGTGCAGGAGATGATCACTCCGTATCTGGAGCAGGATCCGTCCGCGTTCTACGATATGGACGCGTTCGAGAAGGCCGTGGAAACGCTGCAGACCTTCTGCGCGAAGCGCGGCGAGAGCGTCCGCGGCCAGCTGGAGGGATCGATTCCATCAACCACCCAGGGCCAGCGGCAGGACAGCGAGTCCCTCATCGACGCCAGCGAGATTTCCACGGCCGACATGGGCAGCATGAACAGCGGCGGCGGCGGCCAGGGCGGGATGCCTTCCGGTATGCCTTCCGGTATGCCTTCCGGAATGCCTGACGGAATGCCGGGCTCCGTCGAAGGGGGCGGCTTCAGTCCCCCGGACGGCTTCACCATGCCGGGCGGCCAGGGCGGAAACAATCCCTTTGGCGGCAGCGGCGGCGGACCGACCCAAACGGCTGAAACCGGAAGGGGGGAGAGCGCCGGATCGCAGGATCCCCAACAGGCTGACCAATCCACGGAAGCGGCTTCCACAGAGCCGGCCCAGGGGTGGTCCGGACCTCCGGACGGCTTCCAGGGCGGCAGGGATTACCCCGGAACGGCGGCTTCTGACAGCAGCAGCCGATGGATCTTGCTGGCGGTAAGCGTGGCCGTTCTGGCGGTGGCGATCGTGATCGCGCGCCGCGCCTTCGGACACAACCGATGAACAACAGGAAACCCTGCTTTGGCGGGGTTTTCTGATGCAAAGTATTCGATTTTCGCAGCTTTTGTGTCGGATTGTCACAGGAATGAACAATCATGCACAAACCTGTCATCATTGGTGCGGATATTTGCAAGTGGCGGACACAATCCGTGTGCAATCCTCTCCGCAGGACCCTGTGAAAGCGGGGGCCTCCCTGTCGGAGGGGGTTTCTGCCGAAACAGGAAGAACGGGACCAACATTTTGAAAGGAGCAAACGAACCATGAAGAAACTCGCTTTGCTGCTGGCGGCTGTCATGATGATCACCTGTGCCTTCGGGGCCTTTGCGGAGGAGCCCGTCGGCGCCAATGAGGTCATGGGCATTCGCGCCCAGGAGACCGATCCGGAAGCGGCCGCTGCTGAGGAAGAATTCCTGAAATCCGACTGTGCGTACGCCGTGATCGAGGCGGACGAAGCCACCGGCCAGGTGAAACTCTCCTATATTGAGGGCGTCACCACCATCCTGGACGTGGATGGCCTCAAGTTCAAGGATCTGAACAAGAATGGCACCCTGGATGTTTATGAGGATTGGCGCGAGGAAACCGATACCCGCGTGGCCGATCTGATCAGCCAGATGACCCCCGAAGAGGAAGTCGGCCTGCTGTTCTGCGTCAACACGCAGCTGGCGGACGCCCGGAAGATGGTGCAGGAGTATGCGCTTACCTGCCAGCTGTTCAACCTGAACGGCACGCCCATCACCATCACCAACACCCTGAACAACCTGCAGGCCTGCGCCGAGGCGGAGCGCCTGGGCGTGCCCATGGTGTTCACCTCCGACCGTGAGTACAACTCCTTCGGCGGCTACATCGACAAGGCCCATGAGGGCTTCGGCACCGCCAACGACCCCGAGCTGGCCTATGAGCTGGCCTGCTTCTACGGCAAGGCCATGCGGGCCGTGGGCATCCATGTGACCTTCGAGCCCTACGCGGAAGAGATCGGCGCCCAGTACGGCGAGAACCCCGAGTACATCGCCGCCATCGTGCATGAGGAGATCCGCGGCCTGGAAGAGAACGGCCTGGCCTCCTGCACCAAGCACTGGATCGGCCGCGGCGGCGACTCTGCCTTCGGCAAGGCCCGCTCCGTTGCCCAGAACTTCGACAACTGGATGGTGGGCTGGACCGCGGCCCTGTCCGGCGGCTCCGAGTGGGTCATGACCAACTGCGGCGGCACCGGCATCAGCAACACCGTGGACGTGAAGTGGGACAAGGCTACCATGAGCTACCTGCGCGACACCCTGGGCTTCCAGGGCGTGGTCGTGACCGACTGGTGGGCTCTGGGCGGCGGCCCCAGCAACCCCGGCCGCATGAGCGGCATCACCGCTGAGGGCGTGGATCTGGGTCAGCAGACCATCGGCTGGCTGTACAACGAAGCCCTGGCCAACGGCACCGACATGTTCGGCTCCGGCTCCATGATCCGCGATTACAGCAACTGGGAGTCCTCTCCCTCCTCCAACTATCCCCAGGCGATCATCGACGGCCTGGCCTCCGGCGAAGTGGAGAAGGCCAACGTCGATCAGGCTGCCACCCGCGTTCTGCGGTTCAAGTTCAACAAGGGCCTGTTCGAGAATCCCTACTGCGACGTGGCCGCGGCTGTTGAACTGTGCGCCAGCCCCGAGTGGGCCGCCAATCCCACCCCCATCACCAGCGACGAGGAGCTCCGCGCTGCCCGGAATCCCTACGAAGTGGAGCTGACCGAGCGCCTGCAGGCCAAGTCCGCCGTGCTGGTGAAGAATGACAACAACCTCCTGCCCCTGGCCAAGGACGCGAAGGTCTATGTGGAAGCCAGCAGCGCCGGCGCCAAGGAAGCCTACAAGCGTTACTTCGCCGAGAAGGGCGCCACCATTGTGGATGACATGGAAGACGCGGACGTGGTCGTGGGTGACTTCGGCACCATCAATGACGCCACCGAGCTGTTCATCGAGGATGCCCAGGACCTGGACAAGCCCATCGTGCTGAGCGTGAACGGCACCAAGCCCACCCAGTATGTCATCGAGAACGCCGATGCCCTGCTGTACCTGAGCTACAGCCAGGCGGCTGACCACGGCTCCACCGAGGGCGGCTTCCTGACCGGCACTTCCGCCTGGATCTACGCCGACCTGATCTTCGGCGACCGTGAGCCCGGCGGTGTCATCAACAAGGAAATCGCGCGCGACGTTGTGAAGGACAACGAGCAGTGGAAGGATCTGGCGGGCGACCAGGGCGCTTCTCCCTATGTCCGCCTCATGATCCAGGCCACCATGGAAGACGATCCCAACCACGCTTCTCCCTCCAACTGGGGCGATCCGCTGGTCACCTACCAGTTCGGCATGAGTTATGGCCAGGATCCCGACTTCAACTACTCTTGCCTGATCCTGCCCATGATGCAGGAGACCGTGGAAGTTGAGTCCGGCTCCTCCACCACGACCCAGACCACCGTCTGGAACCAGGCCAAGGTCGGCGAGCCCTTCACCATCTACTGCCTGCTGCGCAACAACGGCGCGGACGGCATGACCACCGCCCAGGCCAAGGTCAACGGCGAAGTGGTGGCCGAGAAGATCATGACGGTGGAAGGCGGCTCCTGGCGCGTTGTCCAGATGGACATCGTTGTGGACGCTCCCGGTGAATACACCATCGAGGTCGGCAATGCCGTGAACACCATCACCATCGCTGAGTAATCCCTGAGGATCAGCCCGCCCGGCAGCGCGTGTCAAAGCCCGCTGCCGGGATTTTCAATGGGGCGGGAATCAGGCCGCTGAGTTTCCGGTGGACATTTGTTTTCGGCTGTGATAGAATGCAGTCAGGCAATGTAAGAATCTGATTCTATTCCATGTTAAGAACGCCAAATGAAAGTATAAGGTTTTCGAGGCCTGCGAGCCTCGACCAGGGCTTTCCGATCGCCCTGGACCTTCGGTCACATACCGTTACTTGATTTGTAATTCTGAACCGGGAATAGTAAAAGAATCTGGTACACCCAAATCATGGATGAACCCTGAAAAAGAACAGCAATGAAGCGGACTGCGCGGAAAGGAAAGATCATGAGCAAGACAAGCTTGCCGCCCTACAACGATTTCTGCCCCCAGACCCTGTTCCTCTATGGCACAAGCGACGAAAAAGGCCGGCCGGACTTCGGTCTGTTCTGCTGGTTCAGTTACATTTGGGACGGCGAGATGGGCGTCATGGCCTGCATCGGCGGCAGCAAGCTGACCAAGGAGAATATCCACCGGCAGAAGGTGTTCTCCGCCAACCTGGTTACGGAATCCCTGCTGCCCCTGGCGGACTATCTGGGCAACACCGACGGCCACAGCGGGGAGAAGATGCGTCCCGACGTGGCCATCGAACAGGGCCGCGTGCTTCCCGTGCCGATCCTGACGGCGTCTCCGGTGTCCTTCGAGCTGGAGGTCAAGCAGTTCATCCCCCTGCAGGACGGGGAAGTGATGCTTTGCGCCATCCGCAATGTGCTCCAGGACGACGCGCTGGCCAAGGGCCCGGGCACCGCCGCGGAGAAGCTGGCCGCCATTGCACCGATCCACACCACCTGTCACCACTATTTCGGCTGGAACGGAGAAGATCTCGGCGCGTGGGGGGAACCGATGAGGAAGCTGACCCAGGCAGAATGAGGATGGCCTGATCCCGGAACAAAAGCTAAAGCACCTTGCCGGGCTTGACAGGGTGCTGTTTTGGTGGATTGCGGGATGCCCCACCGCAGCTGCGGCGGTCCTCCTCCCCGGCAAGCCGGGGAGGAAGGAATCGGGGTCGTGTGCGCATAACCTTACTGTCATGCGCCGCTGGCAGAACCCAGATGCCGCCGAAAAACCCTTCTCCCCAGCTTGCTGGGGAGATGTCGCCGCAGCGACAGAGGGGCAATAGGCGGAACCACCGATTAGGCAACAACCACAAAATCCCTATTGCAATGTGAAGGCTCTCGCCGCGCCTGGTGGTGGAGTTCTATATTCGGACAAGAAAAGAGCCTCGCCATAACGGCAAGGCTCTGAAGCAACGATCGATTACTTCTTGTCAGCGGGAGCGGTCAGAGCGTCAAGAGCAGCCTTGGCTTCATCATAGGCAGCTTGAGCTGCTTCGATCGCTGCCTGCGCTTCGTCGTAGGCAGTCTTGACATCATCTTCCCAGGTATCTTCAACGTCTTTCTTGGCAGCATTAAGTGCGGCAGTGGCCTTGTCCAGAGCTTCCTGAGCAAAGAATCTCTTAGCTTCCTCGGGGTACCTTTCCTCAAAAGCTTTCTTTGCAGCGTTTAGAGCATCTTGGGCTGCCTTCTTGGCGTCTTCAGTAGCATCGGCAGCGAGATTCTCAACGACCGCGACGGCGTTGATGTAATTGGCCTTCAACTCCTCAGCACTCGGTCGCCTGCAAGACGACAAGACGCAAGCGGACAAAACAAGAACGA
The DNA here is from genome assembly GCA_045226335.1 of Christensenellales bacterium. Taxonomy (GTDB): domain Bacteria; phylum Bacillota; class Clostridia; order Christensenellales; family Aristaeellaceae; genus RUG11272. Next base: position 14,715 of record JBGVCH010000080.1, read on the forward strand.
TACAGAGCAGCACCGTGTAAACGGTTTTGTTTCGATGCTTCATGGTAATCCCTCCTTGATGTGTATTGTAGCACAATTGATAAGCACTGGTCAATCATTGCAAAAAAACCATGTGCCAAATTATTAAGCAAAAGTTCACGCAGTACTATTAGCCATTATACTATTGTGCTGGTGAGATTGTGTGAGAATGAACAGGAATAATGTATGGATCCATTTGGTTTTCTCGTAATGGATTACACCGACGTAGTGGGCGAGGGGGCTCTTTCTATTCGGACAAAAAGAGCCTCGCCATAACGGCAAGGCTCTGAAGCAACGATCGATTACTTCTTGTCAGCGGGAGCGGTCAGGGCATCAAGAGCGGCCTTGGCGTCGTTGTAAGCATTCTCCAACTTTTCAAGATTCGCAGCTTCGATGGAAGTGGCTTCCTTGTCACCCAGGGCAGCCTTAGCATCGTCCCAAGCCTTCTTGGCATCGTCAACGAGCTTCTGAGCATCCTCGGTGTCGAAGAACTTCTTAGCATCCTCGGGGAACTTCTCCTCGAAAGCCTTCCTAGCAGCGGTCACAGCGTCGTCAGCAGCCTTCTTGGCCTCAGCGGTAGCATCAGCACCGAGCTTCTCGACGGCCGCGACGGCATCGGTGTAAGCCTTCTGCAGGGTCTCAGCAGTGTCGCCCTTCCGGAAGATCAGGATGCAGGCCACGGCGATCACGATGACGCAGATAACCGCAACGATGATTTTCTTGTTCTTGTCCATGAGAAATTTCCTCCTTCAGTCGTTTGCCATTTCATTGTTTCCCTATTTGAACCCTTTCGGGTCATAGGCAACTGACCTTCCGAGCCGGTGAGGTCTGATTCGGTGGCCACTCCCTCAGAACCGCCTGTCGCGCCGCCGCCGAAGCATTGGTTCGACTTGCGTGAACGTCCCGGCTCCAAACTGGGTTTGAATCCGATCCGTTCCCTCATCTCCCGGAAGACTGCGCTGTGATTGTACAGCACAGGCGTACACGGCGCGTATGCGCACGGCACAGGAAGAAATATAGCACTTCTCAAACTGGATGTCAAGACTAATTGTAAATTTTCTGAGAATGTTTCGGGCAGCCGGAAGGACTCCGCAAATGAAAACCTCCCGCGGCGGAAGGACCCGTTCCGGGGGAGGTTCCGGGCCATGTGACCGGCCCCTGGGGATGGAGATGAGGGGAGTCGAACCCCTGTCCGAAAGCTCTGATTCAGGACTTTCTCCGAGCGCAGTCTGTGATTTGACATTCCCTCCGCGGCCCGCCCGCAGACAGGCTGACCACTTCAGTAGCTTCATGATACGGACATCACCGCAAAGCTTAGGTGTGTTCGTTCCCCGCGCTTATGACGCCGGGATCCGGGCACGCGGGCGACCCGGGCCGACGTCGCGCCTATCAGGCAGCGAAAGCGAAATCGTTATTGTCAGTTCGTTTGTTTCCCCGTTGTTATGCGGTACAGGGTCCGCAGCTCGCTTATCCTGACCCCGACACTCCCGTCGAAACCGGATCATCCCCGTGACAACTGACATCGATTTCCTTCCGATCAGCGATTGTCCCGCCGGAGGGCCCGGCGGATCTCCCGGTCCGCGTCCCGCCTGGCGGTGGCGTCCCGCTTGTCGTGCTCGGCCTTGCCGCGGCACAGGCCCAGCTGGAGCTTCATCCGGCCGTCCTTGAGGTAGATCTCCAGGGGGACCAGGGTGTAGCCCTGCCGCGCCACCAGGCCGTCCAGCTTGCGGATCTCGCTCTTGTGGAGCAGGAGCCGCTTGGGGCGCATGGGGTCCCGGTTGAACTGGTTGCCCTGCTCGTAGGGGCTGATGTGCATCCCCTCGACGAAGACTTCCCCCCGCAGGACGTGGGCCCAGCTCTCCTTCAGGCTCACCCGGCCCAGCCGCATGGACTTGACCTCCGTGCCGTACAGCTCGATGCCGCACTCATAGCGCTCTTCCACGAAGTAGTCATGGAAGGCCTTGCGATTCTGCGCCACGGGCTTGATGCCCTTCTGATGCGGCACAGGGATCACCTTCTTCCTTCCACTTCCGCTGACCGCAGAGGCAGTATACCATAAAGCGCCGCCGATTTCAATCCCCGGCGAATGCGAAAAGGGAGAGGCGCCGCGCCCCTCCCTTCAACCGGAATCTTAGCCCCAGGGCACGTACTCGTATTCCATGTACTCGATCTGGGTCTGATTGTTCAGGCGGATCCGGGTGGTGACGAACCAGAAGTCTACGTCGGCGGTCTCCCGCTGATCCTCCGGCAGGTCGTACAGGAAGACCAGATCGCCGTAGGCCGGGGTCATGCCGTCCATGTAGATGCTGACATACCAGGCGTACAGATCGGTCACCGGCACGTTGGTCATGTCTTCATCCGTCACGCTTCCCAGCATCTCGGCGCGGAAATCGTCGGACAGCATGTAGGTGTACGTGGCACCGTTGTCCGCCGTCTCTCCGTAAATGTAGTCCTCGCCTTCCACGATCCGCTCGTACACGCCGGAAACGGCGTACACCCGGTGGTTGCTGTCCCAGTAGAGCTTCCGGATCTCAAAGAGGGGATATTGCTGGCCGTCCGAGCCGGTGTGAACGGTGAAGTCCGCCGGGGCTACCGCCGAGGACGCTGTCTGTATGGCGGAGACCGGAACGAACCCGCGCCAGTTCCCGCCGTCGATATAGGCCCAGCTGCCGATGGTGGCCAGCCAGGTGACCTGGGAGCCGGCCGGAATGTAGGTCAGTGTGTTCTGGGAGTACAGGGGATCGTCGGTGACGTTGACGGCCACGGCGGTGAGCACGGGGGTCCGGACGAAGTTCAGGTCCGGCACATTGGCCTTCTTGGGCAGCGAACCGGCGTCGATGTAGCCGAAGCGATAGTGGTCGGCGTCGATGGAGTACTGGATGAGGATCCAGCCGTTCTCACGACCGAAGACCTGGATCCAGCCGTTGGTGGAAACCGCGGCCTTGTTGTTGGCGCCGCGGATGGAGGACTTCGACGGCGCGGAGTAGACGGAGTACTTCTTGCCGCCGGTGAACTCGATCTCCTGGGCGTGGAGCTCGGAGCCGGCGGGCAGGTCCGGTGCGGATGTCAGGGTCGCCCGGGCCTTTTTCAGTGTCTTCGGGATGGCGGACAGGCTGACGTACCGCAGGTCCCGCTGGATGGTTCCCTTGACGGTGCCTGCGACCTGACCGCTCCCCAGCTCCTTGTAGTAGGTGATCCGGTCCTTGCCGATGTCCATGTTGTCATACCCGATGTGACTCCAGATGTGGACGAGGTTCCACTGCCCCGAACTGTTCCGCTGGTAGGCGATGAACAGCACGATATTCTCGTCAAACTGGTCATACTGAACGATGATCAGCAGCGGGCCGTTGTAGTGCTTGTCGTTGCTCCAGGTGTCCATGGAATCGGTGGTCTCGATTTCCACCGTGTTCTTGCCTTGGGGGATGGCGGCGCTGGTGTGGAAGCTGTGCTTCCATTCGCCGTCGCGGGGGGTGAAGACGTACAGGGTGTTGGTGCCCTTGGCTGTGCGGATCAGCACGAACCACTGGTTGTTGGCTCCGGCTCCCGCCCAGTGGGCCCAGGATTTCAGCTCGGCGCCGCTGAAGGAGTCCTTGGCGAAGTAGTTCTGGATGTCAGCCGGCAGCGGCTCGTCCGCCAGCGCGGCCGCGGCAAAGGCGATCAGCAGTACGATGACAGACACAAGCAGTATCAGAAGATGCTTTTTCATGATCCATTCCTCCTGTTCGATGAAGGTTCCGTCTATTCAACGCGGGAACCGGGCGTTTTCTTCCGCAAGGGAATACAATTTGCGGCGCGATCTGGAACGGTTTCCGTCGGAGAAACGGTCATTTCGGGGACGGAAACGGTGAAAAATTGCGGTCAACCCCAAAGAAAACCCTTTTCAAGCGGCGAAAGATGTGCTACAATGCTTTACGGATATTCGTGCCCATGGGCCGTTTGTCCTCTTGAGCGGCCCTGGAGGGCATTCATGAAACAAAGAGAATTGGAGGAATGTGACATGATTACTGCCGGCGATTTCAGGAAAGGCATCACCATCGAGTGGGAAGGCGGCGTCTGGACCATCGTCGATTTCCAGCACGTCAAGCCCGGCAAGGGCGCGGCTTTTGTGCGCACCAAGCTGAAGAACGTCCTCACCGGCGCGGTGGTGGAGACCAGCTTCAACCCCACCTTCAAGACCAGCAAGGCCATTATCGAGACCAAGGAAATGCAGTACTCCTACAACGACGGTGACCTGTACTACTTCATGGACATGGAGACCTATGACCAGCTGCCCCTGAACAAGGAGCAGGTGGAGGGCGCCATCCAGTACGTGAAGGAAGGCACCAACGTCACCATCAAGTTCTTCAAGGGCAGCGCGTTCTCGGTGGACGCCCCGAACTTTGTCACGCTGGAAGTCACCAGCACCGAGCCCGGCTTCAAGGGCGACACGGCTTCCAACACCTACAAGCCCGCCACGCTGGAGACCGGCGTCACCCTGCAGGTGCCCCTGTTCATCAACAACGGCGACCTCATCCGCGTGGATACCCGGACCGGCGAATACATGGAGCGCGCCTGATCCCCGGCGCAAGGAGGATGCACCATGAGCAACCTGACTGATCGCGCGAACTATCTGAAAGGTCTCGCGGACGGCCTGCAGCTGAACACGGAGAAGAGCAACAACCGTCTGCTGCTGGAACTGATCGACCTGGTGGCGGAGACGACCGCGGCCATCGAGGAGCTGGAGAAGAACCACACAGAGCTGGCCGATTATGTCGAAGCCATCGACGAGGATCTGGCGGATGTCGAAGAGATGGTGACGGACGCTCTGGATGCACCTTGCTTCCCCGATGAGGACGAGGAAGATGCGGAGGACGACGAGGCCCCCGCTCAGAAGGAAGAAGCGGAAGAAGCGGAAGAGACCCCCTCGGATAACAGCGAGGAGAGCGAAGAAGAAGAGGAAGAAGAGGAAGAGGAAAAACCGCATGTCGTCCTGAAGAAGAAGGAAGAACCCGAGGACGACGAGGACACCGTCTTCTACAACTGCCCTCACTGCGCAAAGGAAGTCTCCCTGAACGTCAAGTCCCTGGACATGGATGAGGACATGGAATGCCCCTTCTGCGGCAAGCCCCTCTTCCCGGACGGCGACGACGACTGAGGCATCACGGCGTCTTCGGACGCCGTTTTTCCGTGAGGCGGGTCAGTAATCGAAGGTTTCAGCGCTGCAGCCCTCCAGCACCCGGACATAGGACGCGGCTTCCCGGCGCGCTCCCGGCAGGTCGTGGGCGCGGTAGTTGCCGCATTCAGCCCGGCGCGCCCCGGGGATATGCCCGTTGAAGGCGGCGGCGAAGGCGAATGCGTCCCGGCACAGGGACAGGACATCTTCTTTGGCGAAGGAGTCCCGGAGGATCAGGTAGAAGCCCGTTCTGCAGCCCATGGGGCCGAAATAGACCACCTCGTCCGAGCGATCCGTGGACCGGACATACGTGGCGATGAGGTGCTCCAGGGTGTGCAGGGCCCCGGGGCCGAGATAATCGCCGGCGTTGGGCGTCTTCATCCTGAGATCGTAGGTGACGCAGTCGCCGTCGACCCGGGACACGTAAAGCCCCGGCCGCAGCTTGTCGTGATCAACGGTGAAAGACGCGATCTTTCTGAGCATGTTTTTCTCCTTTTCCTCTCTAACCCGGCGCTCTGGCGGCGATCCGGGCGGGTCACGGCGTGAGGGCTTTGATCTTTGCGAGGCAGTCCCCGCAGATCAGATGGCCGTTGAAGGGCATAACACTCCGCGCTTCCCCGCAGAAGACGCAGGCGGGACGGTATTTCCTGAGGACGATGCAGTCGTTGTCCACGAAGATTTCAAGGGCGTCCTTCACCTCGATCCCCATGGTGCGGCGCAATTCCGCCGGCAGCACGATCCGGCCCAGCACATCCACCTGACGGACGATCCCTGTGGATTTCATTCAACCACCCCCGCATTCATTCCGGTCCATATTATACGGATATCGACGGGTCCCGTCAACAGAAACCCGCCAAGGACCGGCGCGGCAGCGATTTCCGCGTTCATCGCGCGAAATCTTCCGAATCCTCTTGCACCTGACGGTTCATTCGGGTAAACTGTAGTGGCAGAAACAAAAGGAGCGTTTGAATCATGCCGATCATCCGAAAAATCGTGGTCACCGGCGGCCCTTGCGCCGGCAAAACCACCGGCCTGAGCTGGATCCAGACCACCTTTTCCCAGCGGGGGTGGAAGGTGCTGTTTGTTCACGAAACCGCCACGGAACTCATCACCGGCGGCGTGGCCCCGTGGACCTGCGGCACCAACCTGGACTACCAGGTGGGCCAGATGCGGCTGCAGGTCGTCAAGGAGGAAATCTTCAAGGCCGCCGCGGACAGCATGCCGGACGAGCGCATCCTGATCGTCTGCGACCGCGGCGCGCTGGATAACAAGGCCTACATGAACGAGGAAGAGTTCGCCACCGTGCTGCAGCGGCTTCACCTGGACGAGGTGGAGCTGCGGGACAGCTACGACGCGGTTTTCCACCTGGAGACGGCCGCGAAAGGGGCGGAGGAGGCGTACACTTTCGCCAACAACGCCGCGCGGTATGAGACGCCGGAGCAGGCCTGCGCCCTGGATGACCGGCTCATCGCCGCCTGGACGGGCCATCCGCACCTGCGGGTCATCGGCAACTCCACCGACTTTGAGACGAAACTGCAGCGGCTCCTCAGTGAGATCAGCAGCGCTTTGGGGGAGCCGGAGACCTACGAGATCGAGCGGAAGTTCCTGATCCGCTACCCCGATGTGGCCTGGCTGGAGAAGCAGCCCAACTGTCACCGGGTGGAGATCATCCAGACGTATCTCCAAAGCGAGGACGGCCGCGACCGCCGGGTCCGCCAGCGGGGCGAGAACGGGACCTTCCTGTACTACGAGACAGAGAAGCGTGTCCTGCCGGACGGCCAGGTGATCGAGATGTCCCGCCGCATCACGGACCGGGAATACCTCTCCCTGCTGCTGAACGCGGACACCAACCGCCGCCAGCTGCGCAAGACCCGCTTCTGCATGACCTACGGCAAGCAGAGCCTCAAGATCGATCTGTACCCCTTCTGGCGCAGGCAAGCCATGGTGCAGCTCCACATGCGGGACGCCCAGGAGCCGGTGGATCTCCCGCCCCAGCTGGTGCTAATCCGGGAAGTGACTGGTGTGGAGGAGTACAAGAACTCGTCCTTGGCCCTGAGAATCCCGAAGGAAGAGGCAACCTGAAGCCGGGAAACCGGTCCGGAATCCGAAGAAAAAGACACGGCCCGGTATCGCCGCCGGAGGCCGTGCCTTTTTGACGGGTCTGTCACGCGTTGGACGCGCCGGTGACGTTCTCCGTGTACATCCGGTACAGGCCGGCATAGATCCCGCCTTTTTCCATGAGCTGAGCGTGGGTGCCGGTTTCTTCGATGCCGTTCTCGGTGAGGACCCAGATCACATCGGCGTTCCGGATGGTAGTGAGCCGATGGGCGATGGTGAAGACGGTACGGCCCTTCGCCAGGGACTCCAGGGATGCCTGCACCAGACGCTCGCTCTCATTGTCCAGGGCGCTGGTGGCCTCGTCGAGGATCAGGATGGGCGGGTTCTTCAGGAAGACCCGGGCGATGGAGATGCGCTGTTTCTGGCCGCCGGAGAGCCGGACGCCCCGCTCGCCCACATAGGTGTCATAGCCATCCGGTAGCGCGGAGATGAAGCCGTGAGCACCGGCCAGCTTCGCCGCCTCGATGGCCTCCTCCCGGGTGGCGCCGGGCTTGCCGTAGAGGATGTTGTCCAGCACGGAGCCGGAGAAGAGGTACACGTCCTGCTGCACCATGCCGATGGCCTGCCGCAGGCTTTTTTGCTTCAGCTCCCGAACATCCTGACCGTCCACCAGGATGCGCCCCTCGGTGACATCGTAGAAGCGGGGGATCAGGTTGCACAGGGTGGTTTTGCCCGCCCCGGAGGGACCCACCAGGGCCACGCTCTCCCCGGGATGGACCGTCATGTTCAGGTGATGCAGCACGTCGCTGCTGTCGTGATAATGGAACGCCACGTTGTCGAAGACCACCTCGCCCCGGACGTCTTTCAGCTCCCGGGCGTCCGGCGCGTCTTTGATCTCCGCAGGCGCGTCCATGATCTCATAGAAGCGCTCAATGCCCGTCATGCCCCGCTGGAACTGCTCGATGAACTCCACGATGCGGCGGATGGCGCTGAGTAGCACGCTGACGTACAGCAGATAGGCCGCGTAGTCCGCCACGGACAGCTTTTTGTCCTTGATGAGCAGGGCGCCCACGGTGACCACCAGGATGTACATCAGAGCGTCGAAGACGCGGTTGGAGGTGCCGAACTCTGCCATGTAGCGGTAGCTGGTGGCCTTGTATTCCAGGAACTTCCGGTTGCCCTCGTCGAACTTGCGCTCTTCCTCCTCCTCGTTGGCGAAGGACTTCGCCACCCGGACCCCCAGCAGGCTGTCCTCCACCTGGGCGTTGATCTCGCCCACCTGCTTGTTGCGCTGCTTGAAGGCGGCCCGGAACTTGTGGTTGTACCGCCAGGCGAAGAACACCATGAAGGGCAGCACGCCAAACATCAGCAGGGTCAGCAGGATGTTCATGCGGATCAGCAGGCAGAAGCTGACGATGATCTTGATGCCGGCGATGAGGAACTCCTCCGGGCAGTGATGGCAGAATTCCGTCACCTCGAACAAGTCGGAGGTGATGCGGGACATGATCTGGCCCACCTTGGTATCGGAGAAGTAGCTGAAGGACAGCTGCTGCAGATGGTGGAAGAGATCGGTGCGCATGTCCGTCTCCAGCCTGGAGCCCATCACATGGCCGATATACTGCATGTAGTAATTGGCGGCGGCCTCCAGGATCCGGAGCAGGAGATAGACGCCGCCCATCTGCAGCACAAAGGCGGTGGTCAGCTCCGCCAGCCCCTTCTCGGTGGCGGCGCGGCCGGTGATCTCCCGGACGATCATGGGCAGGGCCAGCTCCGCGGCGCTGGTGAGCGCGGCGCAGCACAGGTCGAAGACCAGCGTCTTCCGGTACTTCCGGTAATAAGGAAGAAAACGCCGCATCAGCGGCTGAGGTTTATCGGTCATCGCAATCAGGTCTCCTTTTGCTGGGAGGAGAGTTCGGCATGGGCCCGGGCCACCAGCGCCTGGACCGCCTGGGCGGTGATGTCCGGGCGGTTTGGATCGGCCGGACGGATCTCCGCCAGGAACTCGATGTTGCCCTTGGGGCCCGTGATGGGGGAGTAGTCGACGGCGCAGACCTGCCACCCGATAGAGGGGCAGAAATCGATGATGGTCTTCAGCACTTCCCGGTGGACCGCGGCGTCCCGGACGACGCCGTTCTTGCCGACCTTGCCGCGGCCCGCCTCGAACTGCGGCTTGATCAGGGTGTAGAAGACCCCCTCCGGCCCCATAATCTCCGCCGCCACGGGCAGGATGAGCCGGATGGAGATGAAGCTGACGTCCATGACGGTGACGGTGGGGTGCAGGGGAACCATGTCAGGGGTGAGGATCCGGGCATTGGTGCGCTCCATCAGCGTCACCCTGGGATCCTGCCGGAGCTGCCAGTCGAACTGGCCGTAGCCCACGTCGATGGCGTACACATGCGCCGCGCCGCCGCGCAGGCAGACGTCGGTAAAGCCGCCGGTGGCGCAGCCGATGTCCATGCAGACTTTGCCGGTCAGGTTCGCGCCGAAGACCCGGATGGCCTTCTCCAGTTTCAGCCCGCCGCGGCCCACATAGGGGTGCGCCGGGGCCCGGAGGGTCAGCGCGGCGCCCTCCGGAACGGCTTCGCTGGCCTTGGCGATCTTGTGTTCGACGAGATAGACCTGCCCGGCCATGATAGCGGCCTGGGCCTTCTCGCGGCTTTCGCACAGCCCCTGGGCTACCAGGGCCACATCCGCCCGAAGCTTGTCACTCATGCGGGATGACCTCCTCCGCAGCCGGTGGCAGTACCGCCAGGATCCGCCGGGCCATCTGTTCCGGCATCAGACCCAGATACCGCAGCAGCTGTCCTCTGGAGCCGTGCTGGACAAAAGTGTCCGGCAGGCCGAAATTGATCAGCGGGGCGGGGAGTTCCTCTGACACCAGCCAGCCGGTGACGGTGCTGGCGAAGCCGCCCGTCTGGACATGCTCCTCCATGACAAACAGAGGCCGGTCCGCGAAGGCGCGCAGCAGCTTCTCGTCCAGAGGCTTGACGGTGGAACAGTTGACCACGGCGGCCCGGATGCCCTTCTCCGCCAGCAGGTCGTGGACAGTCACGGCTTCCCGGACCATGGACCCCACGGCCAGCAGCGCGCAGTCCACGCCCGCTTCCAGCACTTCCCAGCAGCCGGGGGTAAACTTCCGGCAGGGGTAGCGCTGGCTGAGGTCCACGGGCTTGCGGCCGTAGCGGACCACCACAGGGCCGGCGGCGTTGGGGGTCCAGCGCATCATCAGACGCAGCTCTTCCAGGTCCCGGGGGGCCAGCACGGTGAGGAAGGGGATGGGCAGCGTCTGGGCCAGATCAAAGATGCCGTGATGGGTGGCGCCGTCTTCGCCCACCAGCCCGGCTCGGTCCAGCAGAAACACCACCCGCAGCTTCTGCATGGCCACGTCGTGGATCAACTGATCATAGGCGCGCTGGAAGAAGGTGGCGTAGATGGCGACGTAAGGCTTCAGGCCGCCGGCCGCCATGCCGGCCGCCATGGTGGTGGCGTGTTCTTCCGCGATGCCCACGTCAAACAGGCGGTCCGGATAAACCTTCCCGAAGGGCTCCAGGCCGGTGCCCAGGGGCATGGCGGCCGTGACGGCGGTGACAAGGGGGTCTTCCTCCGCCAGGCGAATCAGTTCTTCCGCCATGACCTTGCCGAAGGACGGCAGCGAGGAGGTCTCCCGGGCGTCGCCGGTCTCCACATAGAAGGGCGGGATGCCGTGGAAGCGCTCGGGCTGTTCCTCGGCCTTGTCGTAGCCGTGGCCCTTCTGGGTCAGCACATGGATCACGGCGGGGCCGTCGAAGGCCTTGGCCTGCTTGAGCACATGCTCCAGACGGCCGATGTCGTGGCCGTCGATGGGGCCGAAATAGTGAAATCCCAGGGCGGAGAAAAAGCCCTCGTCCACAAACAGGGATTTCACAAAGCTCTTGCTGAGGTGGATAAATTTGTACAGCGGCTTGCCCAGCAGGGGGATCTGGACCAGATGGGACTTGACCTTGCGCTTGGTGCTGTTCCAGCCCTTGCTCACCCGCAGGTCCGTCAGGTGGGAGGACAGGGCGCCCACGTTGGGGGCGATGGACATCTCGTTGTCGTTCAGGATGACGATCATGCGGGTACCGGAGGAACCGGCGTCGTTCAGGGCTTCGTAGCACAGGCCGCCGGTGAGGGCGCCGTCGCCGACCACGGCGACAACGCTGCTGTTTTTGCCCTGCAGATCCCTGGCCCTGGCCAGTCCCAGCGCCGCGGAAATGGCGGTGGAGGCGTGGCCGGTCTCAAACACGTCGTACTCGCTCTCGGTCCGCTTGGGAAAGCCGGAGATGCCGCCGAAGGAGCGCAGGGTCCTGAATTTCCAGTACCGCCCGGTGAGCAGCTTGTGCACATAGGACTGATGGCCGACGTCGAAGACGATCTGATCACGGGGCATATCAAATACCCGGTGCAGGGCAATGGTAAGCTCCACGACACCGAGGTTGGACGCCAGATGCCCGCCCCGCTGGGACACGGTGGTCACCAGCGTCTCACGGATCTGTCGGGCGAGGTCTTCCAGTTCATCCAGCGGCAGCTGTTTGATGTCCTGAGGTGAACGGACGTTTTCCAGCAGCATGATGTCCTCCGGGTTCTTTCTTCTGCGGATCGGTCAAGGGTTTTCCGGGTTGTCCGCAGGCGGATTCGGATTGTCCGCGGGTGGGTTGGGGTTGTCCGCGGGCGGGTTTGGGTTGTCGGCCGGCGGGTTCGGATTATCCGCGGGTGGATTGTCCGCAGGCGGATTGGGGTTGTCTGCGGGCGGATTGGGATCATCCGCGGGCGGGTTCGGGTCGTCCGCGGGTGGGTTGGGATCGTCCGCAGGCGGGTTCGGATCATCCGAAGGCGAATCCGTGGGCTTCGGCTTGGGGGTGGAGGGCCTTCTCGTGGGGTTGGAGGGCTTCCTGGTGGGGGTGGCCTCCGGGAGTTCCGGCTCCGCCCCGGCCTCCAGATAGGGCAGCGTGACCCGTCCGGTCTCCGGATCGGGCTCCGGGAGGGTGAAGGCGGTGTCAAACTGCACCGCTTCCATTACGGCTTTTGCGTCGTCACCGCTGACCATGAACGGCTGGTAGTTGTTGTGAGGCGCGTCGCCGGAGGTCAGCACGGGATACAGCCAGACCTGCTGCCCTGTGTAAGTGCCGTCGTCGTCAAAGTGGAGCTCCGCCTGGGCCACCAGGGCGTAGAGGGACGTCACGGTGTGGTCGCCGCGCCAGCGCTCCACCCGGATCTCGCTGTTTCCGCCAAAGACGAAATTCCCCAGGGAGTAGCAGATGGTCCTGCTCTTATAGTACGCGATGCCCTGTACCACATGGGGGTGGTGCATGATGACGAGGTCGGCGCCGCTGTCGATCATCACCTGACCGACTTTGGTCTGACCGGCGTTGTGCTTGGGGTCGTACTCTGTACCGCCGTGGTACAGCACCACGATGGCATTGACATCGCCGCTCTGCTTCAGCTGGCGCATGATCTGTCTCATCTTGTCGGAATTGTTGTGATAGGAGCCGCTGTCGATGGCAAACATGGCCACACGGATGCCGTCCTTCTCATAGATATAGTACTGATCCAGACGGAACCAGGCCACCCCCGCCTCTTCCAGGGCGTCCTTGGTGCGTTTCAACCCCGTGGCGCCGAAATCCATGACGTGGTTGTTGGCCAGACCGGCGGCCTCGATGGAGACGCTGGTGATGATCTCCGTAAAGCTCAGGGGACCGCGAAAACGGTAGGTTTTGTTTTTATTCTCGTTGGACGCGTAATCGGACAGAACGCTCTCCAGGTTGATCACCGTGCAGTCATCCGCGGCAAACAAATCCCGAAAGTTGATAAAGAAATACCTGTACCCTTCCTCTTTGGCTTTTGTGTCAAAGGAGGTATCGCGGTTGCGCACCAGCTCCGTGCTGCCGATGGTGCAGTCGCCGGTGAAGGTGAGGAGGATCGTCTTCTCGGCCAGGGCACAGCCCGCGGAGAGGCAGAGGATCAGCAGGAGGAGAAAAAACCATTTGCGCATATGGGACCCCCGTTTAATGTTTGATGTGTCCGGCGAACCGAAGAAGCCGCAGCAGCGGGCTGTGGGTTTTCCGCCAGACCAGCAGGCACATGGCGGCATACAGAACGGCGCCCAGAATGATCTGCAGGATCAGACCGGGCCAGGTGGGCGGGAGCAGCAGGGCCAGCAGGCGGACCGCCGCCAGCATCACGGCGCCCAGCAGGGCGTAGAGCCCGGCGTATCTCAGGTAAGTCCGGTACGGCAGCTCGTCCGACAGATAACCCCACTGCATCAGCGGGACCATGAATTCCGCCGCCAGCGTCCCCAGCACGGCGCCCATGGCGCCCAGGGCGGGGATCAGCAGCGAATTGCAGAAGAGGTTCACCGCCGCGCCGGCGCAGACGCTGCGGATCACGATCCCGTCCCGCTCCCGGGGCAGGATCCACTGGGTCCGGACCACGTTGGCAAACCCGATGAAGATCAGCGAGAAACCCAGGGGAGCCATCAGCCTGGCGGAGCCGGTGAAGGCTTTCCCGTAGAACAGCGGACAGAGCCGGTCCGCCACGGCCGCCACGCCGAAGGCCATGGCGCTGGTCATGCACAGGATGCCCTGCATGGTGGCGTCCATGTGGTGCAGGACCTTCTCCGTTTCGCCCTTCTTGTGCAGGTTGGCCGCTTTGGGAAGCATCACGGTGCCCACGGCGCTGATAAAGCCGGACAGGCAGTAGACGATCTTCTCGGCGTTCTCGTACAGGCCGTTCTCGTCCAGGCCGGCGATGTTGCTCACCATGACCTTGTCCATGATGCGGTAGACGCTGACCGCCAGCACGGAGACGAAGAGCAGGGCGCAGGGCTTCAGGTGCCGAAGGGCTTCCGCGCGCTTTGTGCGGACCAGCCGGACCTTTCCCCGCAGAGACAGGGCGCTGAGGACGCAGCCCGCCGCCGTGGACGCGGACCAGGCAAAGCCGTAGATCCACAGATCCTTTTTTTCCCGGATGAAGAGAAACACGCAGGCGGCGGCCAACAGCTTCACAAAGGTGTTCCGCAGGGCGATGGGCTTGAACTGGTCCAGCCCCATCAGGGCCCAGTCCAGGTTGAAGAGACAGGACACGGACATGAGGCTCAGGGAGAGGGCCACATCGTGTTTGTCGCCGGGGATCAGGAACACATAGGCCAGCCATAGGGCCAGCGCCAGGCTCGCCACGCCCCGCTGCATCCGCCAGATGGCGGAAAAGGTGCGGTTCAGGGCTTCCCGGTCATCCCGGACCGCCGCGATGGCCCGGGTCCCGTAGTTCTCCAGGCCCAGCATGGCGGCCAGGCACATGAAGTAACTGACATTCCAGACTTCGCTGTACAGTCCGACGCCGTCCGTGCCCACCTTCCGGGACAGGAAAGGCGCCGTCACCAGGGGCAGCAGGATGGAAAACACGCGATAACCCATGTTGAAGGCCGTATTCTTCCGGGTGTTCACATCATGCCCCCTCCCGTGTGCAGATACAACCTATAAAAATTCTTCGTTCATTCCCGGAATCCTGCTTGACACGCAAAAAGATATCACTATACTCTGAAGTGCGTAAACATGGAAAACAAAAAGAGTTTACGCAGGCGGAACGACATGAAGAACGATCAGACGGTATACAGCCTCGCCCTCTGCGGGCTGTTTGTGGCCCTGACGGCCATCTGCTCCCAGATCATCCTCCCCATCGGACCGGTGCCGGTTTCCCTGTCCCTGCTGCCGGTGCTGCTGTGCGGGGCGCTGCTCTCTCCGTGGGCATCCGCGGCGGCGGTAGGCGCTTACCTGGTGCTGGGGCTCACGGGAGCGCCGGTTTTCGGCGGATTCACCGGCGGCCCGGGGGCCCTCTTCGGCGTGACCGGCGGTTACCTGCTGGGCTACCTGCCCTGCGCGCTGCTGGTCTCCCTGTTCGTCCGGAGCGGGGGGAAAGGCACGTGGACAAAGGCGGCGGGCATGGCCGTGGGGATCCTGGTGTGCTATGCCGTCGGGACCGCCTGGTTCATGCGCCTCACGGGCCGCGGGGTTGGGGAGAGCCTGGCGCTGTGCGTGCTGCCCTTCATACCCTTCGACATCGGGAAGGCGGCCCTGGCGATCCTCATGAGCCGGCGCCTGGAGCGGCCCATGAAACGCTTCGGGGGCTGATTGACAAACCGCGCGGCCCGGGATACAATGCTTTCGGGAGAACGCGGCTGAACGGGGAGGCGGAAATATGGAGGAAAAGAAAGACAGCCGGATGGGAGAAGTGATGCGATTCGCGATCTCCGGGGGCGTCTGTTTTCTGATCGAATGGGCGCTTTTGTGGCTGCTGAGAGAGAAACTGGGCGTCGATACCCTCATCGCGACGCCGCTGGCCTTCATCGCCTCCGTGATCGTCAATTATCTGCTGTGCATGCACTGGGTCTTCAAGGGGACCAAGGACGGCGGGGATGCGGCCCGGCTGGGCTTTCTGATCACCAGCCTCATGGGCCTGGGGCTCAACGAGCTGCTGATGCTGCTGTTCCGTGTGATCTTTGGAGAAGATCAGGTGCTGATGACCGTGGCGGGCTTTGACCTGAAGATGTTCATGGTAAACAAGGCCCTGGCGACGCTGCTGGTGATGATCTGGAACTACTTCACCAAGAAGGCCGTGCTGCAGTCCGCCGCCATGCAAAAGCTGGCGGAGCGGATGAAACGCGGAAAACAGCGCTGAAGGGCCGTTCGGAACGGCTTGCAATTCCGCGCCCCCTGTGTTACAATGGGCACCACGCTGATGTGGTGGAACGGCAGACACCGGGGACTTAAAATCCCCTGCCGCGAGGCGTGCGGGTTCGAGTCCCGCCATCAGCATTTCTCACGTCGGCCGGTTGCCGGGGTGAAGATTGGAATCGGAGGCGACTCATCATGGAGAAGGAACTGTATCTCAGCCTGTACCGCCATTCGCTGGCGCACGTACTGGCCAAGGCTGTCATCGAGATTTACGGCAAGGATGTGCAGTATGCCATCGGCCCGCAGATCTCCGACGGCTTCTACTACGACTTTGGCCTGAGCCAGAGCATCACCCGCGAGGACTTCCCGAAGATTGAGGACAAGATGAAGGAAATCCTCAAGCGGCGGGAGACCTGGACCCGGAGTGAGATCAGCCGCGACGAAGCGCTGGCGGTCTTTGAGGGTCAGAAGTACAAGACCGAACTGATCCGCGACCTGCCGGAAGGGGAGACCATCACGATCTACCGCACCGGCGAAGACTTTGTGGATCTGTGCCGGGGTCCTCACGTGGAGAACTCTCAGGAGCTGATGAGCGCTGCCTTTGAGATCCATGCCGTGTCCGGCGCCTACTGGCGCGGCGATGAGCACAACGACGCCCTGCAGCGGGTGTACGTGTGGGCGTTCCCGAGCCGGGACGAACTGAAAGCCCACAAGGCCATGCTGAAGGAAGCCATGGAGCGGGACCACAAGAAGCTTGGCACGCAGCTGGAACTGTTCATGTTCGACCCCTCCGCTCCGGGCATGCCCTACTGGCTGCCCAGAGGCTGGAAGATGTACAACGCGCTGCTGTCCTTCTGGCGCGGGATTCACGAGCGCCACGGCTATCAGGAGATCTCCGGCCCGGTGCTGTCCAAGAAGGAACTCTGGGTGACTTCCGGCCACTGGGATCACTACATGGACGGCATGTTCATCGTGCCCGGCGAGACCATCGACAGCACGGACACCATGGCCCTCAAGCCCATGAACTGCCCCAACGCCATCAAGGTCTTCATGAACAAGGGCCGCTCCTACCGCGAACTGCCCTTCCGGATCAACCAGGTGGACGTGATTCACCGCAAGGAGAAGAGCGGCGAGCTGAACGGCCTGTTCCGGGTGCAGGAGTTCCATCAGGACGACGCCCACATTCTGGTCACCGAGGAACAGATCGCGGACGAGATCAAGGACATCATGGCCATCGCCACGGAGATCTACTCCACCTTTGGCCTGTCCTACGCCGCCGAGCTCTCCACCCGGCCGGATGACTACATGGGCGACATCGAGGTCTGGAACAAGGCCGAGGCGGACCTGAAGAGCATCCTGCTGGACGTCTACGGCGAGGGGAATTTTGAGATCAACGAGGGCGACGGCGCCTTCTACGGCCCCAAGATCGACCTGAAGATGAAGGACGCCCTGGGCCGCGAGTGGCAACTCGGCACCATTCAGCTGGACTTCCAGCTGCCGCTGAACTTCGACATGAAATATGTCTCCCGCGACGGCACCCAGAAGCGCCCCGTGATGATCCACCGGGCCATCTTCGGCTCCTTCGAGCGCTTCATCGGCATCATTACGGAGCACTTCAAGGCGGCGTTCCCCTTCTGGCTGAACCCGTACCAGGTGGCGGTGGTGCCCATCCGCACGGAGCACAACGACTATGCCATGCAGGTGGTGGAAGCCCTGAAGGCCGCCGGCCTCCGGGTCGAGGTGGACTACGCCGACAAGAACATGAACGAGAAGATCAAGACCTTCAAGACCCTGAAGGATCCCTTCATCGTGGTGGTGGGCGACAAGGAGATGCAGGAAGGCACCGTCTCGGTCACCGTCCGGGGCCAGAAGGAACAGCTGCACGGCGTGCCGCTGGAACGCTTCGTGGCCATCTGTCAGGAACTGAACGCTTCCCGCAGCCTTGAGCTGAAGGCGGAAGCCTGATCACAATCTATCCGACCGCGCCGCAAGGCGCGGTTTTTGCGTGGGCACGGCATGCCAAAATGACGAAAAAACCGATTTGCTTTCTGCCCGCTCCTGTGCTATAATGTGCGAGTTCAATCAAACGCAAGGGAGAGAACTGGCCTATGATTACCTCCAAGGAACTGAGAAACGCGTGGATCCGCTTCTATGAGGAGCGGGGCCATATCAATATCGGCGCGGTTTCGCTGATAGGCGACGGGAGCACCGGCGTCATGTTCAACGTGGCCGGCATGCAGCCCCTGATGCCCTATCTGCTGGGCCAGCCGCATCCCTCCGGCAAGACCCGGCTGTGCAATGTGCAGGGCTGCGTCCGCACGGTGGATATCGAGAGCGTCGGCGACCCGAGCCATTTCACCTTTTTCGAGATGATGGGCAACTGGTCTCTGGGGGATTACTTCAAGAAGGAAAAGACCCGCTGGAGCTATGACCTGCTGAACAAGGTCTTCGGCCTGGACGGCAAAGAGATCTGCTCCACGGTCTTTGAGGGCAACGACGCTGCCCCCAGGGACGACGAGACCGCCGGGCTGCTGAAAGAGGTCGGGATCCTGCCGGAGCACATCTTCTATCTGCCCAAGTCCGACAACTGGTGGGAGCTGGAAGGCACCACCGGCACCCCCTGCGGCCCGGACAACGAATGGTTCTATCCCCGGCACAACACCCCCTGCGGCCCGAATTGCGGCCCGGCCTGCGGCTGCGGACGGTACGTCGAGATCGGCAACGACGTGTACATGCAGTACGTGAAGAACGCCGACGGATATGCGCCCCTGGCCAACAAGAACGTGGACACCGGCTTCGGCCTGGACCGGATGCTGGCCTTCCTCAACGGTCTGACGGACGGCTACAAGACCGACCTGTTCCTGCCGGTCATCCGCTGCCTGGAGGAGAAGTCCGGCCGGAGCTATGACGAGGATCCCGAAGCGCAGAAGGCCATGCGGATCGTGGCGGATCACATCCGCACCTCCACCATGCTGATCGGCGATGTCAACGGCATCCTGCCCTCCAATGTGGGCGCCGGCTACATTCTGCGCCGCCTGCTCCGCCGCGCCATTCGCTACACCCGCAAGCTGGGTCTGGAGTCCTCCGCCCTGGCCGATGTCAGCAGGATCTTTATCGAGCAGATCTACGACGAAGCCTACCCGCTGCTGGTGGAAAAGAAAGACTACATCCTGGACGAGATCATGAAGGAAGCCGCTCGCTTCGAGGCCACCCTGGCCACCGGCATGAAGGAGTTCACCAAGTGCATCACCGGCATTCGCCGCAAGAATGAGTTCATGGCGCAGAAGGATCCGTCCTACCAGCCCGAGAACAAGATCAGCGGCAAGCAGGCTTTCCACCTCTACGACACCTACGGGTTCCCACTGGAGCTGACGGAGGAGCTGGCCGCCGAGGAAGGGCTCACCGTGGACACCGAGGGCTTCGCGGAGGCTTTCAAGGAGCACCAGGCCATCAGCAAGCAGGAGGGCACCTTCAAGGGCGGCCTGGCTGAGCAGAACGAAGTTACCGCCCGCCTCCACACCGCCACCCATCTGCTCCACGCCGCCCTGCGGCAGGTGCTGGGGGACGAGGTGGCCCAGAAGGGCTCCAACATCACTACGGAGCGCCTGCGCTTCGACTTCTCCTTCGG
Organism: Christensenellales bacterium; assembly: GCA_045226335.1. GTDB lineage: Bacteria > Bacillota > Clostridia > Christensenellales > Aristaeellaceae > RUG11272. The sequence continues at coordinate 34,258 of JBGVCH010000080.1, forward strand.
CCGCAAGATGACCCCCGAGGAAGTGAAGGAAGTCGAGCGCCTGGTGAACGTGGCCATCACGGCGGATGTCCCGGTGGTCATGGAGGAGATGACGGTTCCCGAGGCCAAGGAAAAGGGCGCCATCGGCCTCTTCGAGTCCAAGTACGGCGAACGGGTCCGCACCTACAAGATGGGCGACTACTCCTTCGAGATCTGCGGCGGCCCCCACGCGGCCCATACCGGCGAGCTGGGCAGCTTCAAGATCCAGAAGGAAGAGAGCTCCTCGGCCGGTGTGCGCCGCATCAAGGCGGTCATCACCGGGCCTCAGGCGTAAAATGATCAGACGGTCCTCCTGGCGGAGGGCCGTCCTTTTATGGGAGGGATAGAGCGTGAGCCCCATCGTCGAGGCGGCATTGGCCTATGCCAGGAATTACTTTTCCGGGGAGGCCTCCGGGCATGACTTCTGGCACACCTGGCGGGTGTGGAAAACAGCGGAGCGTTTGGCGGAAACGGAAGGTGCCGACCGGGAAGCCGTGGCGCTGGCTGCGCTGCTGCATGACGTGGACGACGCGAAGCTGTCTCCGGAAACCGCGGAAGACAAAGCCCGTGCCGTGGCCTTCCTGCGGGAACAGGGCGTGCCGGAAGCGCAGATCGGGCGCATTGTGCGCATCATCGGCCAGGTTTCCTACAAGGGAGAGGACAGCGTCGTCCCGGACAGCCTCGAAGGGCAGTGCGTCCAGGACGCGGATCGGCTGGACGCCATCGGGGCCATCGGCATCGCCCGCACCTTTGCCTTCGGCGGCAGCCGGGGCCGGGCGATCTGGGATCCGGAGGAGAAACCCCGCGCCCATTTGCGGGAGGCGGATTACCGCGCCGGGGACGGGTGTACGGTCAACCATTTCTACGAGAAGCTGCTCCTGCTCCGGGACATGATGAACACCCCGGCGGCGAAGGCCATGGCGGAGCACCGGCACCGGTTCATGACGGACTATCTTGAGGAGTTCTACGCCGAGTGGGAGGGCACGAGATAACGGACGGATCATGCGCGGAGAGCCGGCTGCGGTTCTCCGTTTTTATTTTGCAAACCAAGCGGACCCGAAAAGAAAAGATCCGGACCCGAAGGCCCGGACCATGGGGTAATCACTTTTTCTTCGCTTTCTTGCCCTTTTTCTCCGGCTCCTGGCCGACCTTGGGCACGTGGTATTCCACGCCCGGGTCATACTTCACCGACTCCGGCGGGACTTCCAGGAGTTCGGGGTGTTCCATGCAGCGCACGATGTCCGCGAAGAAGCCGGCGTAATGCGCGCCGCCGCAGACCCGCTCGTCCGCGGTGATGCCCATGGGCAGGAAGCGCTTCATCCGGGCCGCGCCGTTTTCCACCACGGCGACCTTCTCCACCAGGCCCATGCCGAAGAACAGGCTGACGTTGCCCCAGTTGTAGATGTGATGGTTGACGTGATGCAGGCCGATGGAGGCGTTGTTGGTGATGAACATGCCCACATAGAAGGGCAGCTCGTCGATGAGCACGCCGGGCGCGATGCCGTAGCGGTCCAGCAGCCGGACGATCGCGGCCACCACCGTTACCAGTCCCGGCACTTTGAACAGGGCATTCACCAGCTTGTCGACAAAATTCGCCTCCGACACGTCCCGGGCGGATTCCACGCCCTTGTTGAAGCGGTCCCGGACATCGTAGACCGTGTCGGTTGGATCGAACTTGAGCTTGACGGTGGTCTCGCCGCAGTTGGCGTCCTGCGGGTCCTTCAGGATGGTGAAGGCCACACTGCAGTTGTTCCGGGAATAGTACTGCTTGTTGAAGATGAAGCGGTTGACTTCAGGGTGCTGGCTCACCGCCCGGACATAGCTGGCGATGATGATCTGCATGTGGGTCAGCCGCTGCCCCTTGGCCTGCTGAGCGGCGATGTAGCGGGTGGTGGCTTCCCAGTCGATGCGGTGCTCCAGGAAGACCTGTGCGTCGCAGCGCATGGGCATCAGGTACGGGGTGATCTGCACGATGGGATCGATCCCCTTGACCCGCCGTCCGTCGCGTCTCCTTCCAAACATGGGATCCCCTCTTTCTGCCCTGTGCGGTATGAAAGCGGAATGAAGATGAATGATGACACAGGACGTGATCATTGTAACAAACCATTGGTTGCAGGTCAAGGTTTTTGTGTGTACGGACGTGAGGACGGCTTATTGTGCCTGTTCCGCGCCGAACATCCGGGCGAAGTTGTAGAAGCCCAGGTACCAGACGGTGAAGTCATGGCCGCCGGGGACCAGCTGCACCAGGAAATTGCTCTCGTCCAGCTTGTCCGTCAGCTGAGCCAGGTTGTTCACGGCCCCCTGAGCCGCGCCGAGGGCAACGTTGTCCTCGGTGCCGCAGATGCTGTAGAACATGTGGATGGGCAGATCCTCCGATTCGTTGAGCTTCTTGGCGATGACGGCGGCGCTGTCGCTGGTGGGCGCGGCGGAGAAGGCGCCGAACCAGCTGAAGAGGTCCAGGCACTTGCCCATGCCCAGGTTGATGGTCTGCATGCCGCCCATGGACAGGCCCGCCATGGCGCAGCGGTCGCGGTCATGGATGTCCACGGCGTATTGCTCGCCCAGGGCGGGAAGGAGGTCGTAGCGCAGCTCCTGATCGAAGTCGTAGAAGGAGGAATGGTCCGTGGTGCGGCCGCCGCGGCCGTTGGGGGTGACCACGATGAAGGGCTGGATCTCGCCATTGTGGATCAGGTTGTCCATGATGGCCTTGACCCGGGAGCCATCGTTGCCGAGGCCCCACTCATACTCGTTGCCGCCGATGCCGTGGCACAGGATCAGCAGATTGTAGGTCTGGGAGGGGTCATAGCCGTAGGGGAGGTAGACGAGGGCCTGCTTCTCGTAGGCGGCCTTGTCGTTGCTGTAGTCATGAGCTTCATAGGTGAAGACTTCCACGGTCCCGCTCTCCTCGCACCGCACGGTGTAGCGGTTCGGGACGGCGTCGTCGTAGACCTCCGACCGCTCGGCCCGAATGGCGGCCTCGATGTCCTCCACCGAGGTGAAAGCCTGCCAGGATGTAAAGGTTCCCTCGCCGCTGAAGGTGAGGTACACGTCGTGGATGCCCTCCACGGCCTTCGGCAGGCGGGCTTCCTTGGTGACGGGGCTGAAGACGGCGGAAGCGAACACGGCGCCTTCCGGATCGTCCAGGCGGACCTGGATCACCAGCCGGCTCTCCACGGGAGCGGCGGCCAGGAAGCGGATGTAGGAACAGCCGGCGCCGAAGTCTGCCCCGAGCAGCGTCAGTTCCGAGCCGGTCTGAACCTTCACGGTGCCGTCCTCGTTCTCCTCCACGCCAACGGCGGACATATCGGCCGGCCGGACGGGCTGATAGGGATTGGCGGACGCACTCTCCGCCAGGGCGGCGCATCCCAGGAGCGCGAGACACAGGATCACAACCAGGAAGGACTTCATACGCGTTACCTCCTCTTTCTTTCGGATATCGGGATGGGAAAATTCTATCACGTCGAACCGGCCAAATCAAGCGTGGATGACAGGAAGTTCCCGGCGCACGTTGTGGAAAAGCGAAAGATGCGCTATAATGGGCGAAAGAGAAGACACAGGGAGGTCTGACCATGCACGCTTCCGCCTTTGACCCCGCTTGGCTGAAGGATCCGACGGTGTTTGCGGTGAACTTGCTGCCTCCGTGTTCCGATCATGCCGTTTTCGCCGATGAGGCGGAAGCGGAGACCGGCGTTTCCGGCCTGGTGCGGAACCTGAACGGCATATGGCGGGCGTCCTTCGCCATGCGTCCTGCGGAGGCGGACGACACGCTGATCACGGACGGCTCCGGGGACGACGAACTGGAAACCGTCACCGTGCCGGGAGAGTTCCAGCTTCATAAACCGGACTGGGATCCGCCCCACTATGTCAACTTTCAGTACCCCTGGGACGGACACGAAGCGCTGGTACCTCCCATGGTTTCGGATGCGTACAACCCGACGGTGACCTGTGTGCGCCGCTTTGAGGTGACGGATTCGGAACGCCGCTGCGGCCGCGCCGTGCTGACCTTTGAGGGCGTGGAGGCGGCGGTGGCGGTCTGGCTCAACGGATGCTTCCTGGGCTACGCGGAGGACAGTTTCACCCCCCACCGCTTTGACGCGACGGCCGCCCTCCGAACGGGAGAGAACCGCCTAGTGGCCCGGGTGTTCAAGCGCTGCACGGGCTCCTGGCTGGAAGACCAGGATTTCTGGCGCTTCAGCGGGATCCACCGCAGCGTGACCCTGACCTTCGAGCCCCGGACGCACCTGGCGGACATCTTTGTGCGCACGCCGCTGGAGAAGGATTACACAGAGGCCTGGCTGGAGGCAGACCTGACCATCGACCGCCCCTGCGGCACGGTGGCGCTGAAACTCACGGACCGCTGGGGAGAGACGCTGATGGCGGCGGAGAGGCTCGCGGCGGAGACGCTGTCCCTGCGGGAGCGGGTGCCGGGGGTCCGGCTGTGGAGCGCCGAAGACCCGGTGCTGTATACCCTGACGATCATCCTCCGGGACGGGGAAGGCCTTACGGCGGAGGTTGCAAGGCTGGAGGTAGGCTTCCGGCAGTTTGAGATGAAAGACCGGATCATGTGCCTGAACGGAAAGCGCATCGTGTTCCACGGCGTGAACCGGCACGAGTTCGACGGACGCCTGGGCCGGGTGATGACGGAGGAGCTGCTGCTGCGGGACTTCCGGGACATGAAGGGCATGAACGTTAACGCCATCCGCACCTGCCACTATCCCAACACCGGCCTGTTCTACCGGCTGTGCGACCGGTACGGCTTCTACGTCATTGACGAGACCAACATCGAAACGCACGGCACCTGGGCCCGGCGCGACCCGGAGGAACTTGCGGTTCCCGCCGGTCGGACGGAATGGCGGGAGGCGGTGCTGGCCCGGGGAAGGGCCATGCAGGAACGGGACAAGAACCATCCCTGCGTCCTGCTGTGGTCCTGCGGCAACGAGAGCTGGTACGGCGAGGACCTGCTGGCCCTGAGCGAACAGTTCCGGCGGCGGGATCCCACCCGGCTGGTGCATTACGAGGGCTGCTGGCCCAGCGTGGAGTACGCGAAGACCAGCGATGTATACTCCCGCATGTATTTCAAGGCGGCGGACATAGAGGCATACCTCTCCGGAGACCCGGACAGGCCGATCATCAACTGCGAGTACAGCCACGCCATGGGCAATTCCTGCGGCGGCCTCAGCCTGTACCGGGACCTGGAGGACAAATGGCCCATGTATCAGGGCGGCTTCATCTGGGACTATGTGGACCAGGCCCTGATCACCGAAACCCCGGAGGGCCGCAGCCGCCTGGCCTATGGCGGGGATTTCGGGGACAGGCCCACGGACTGGCAGTTCAACACCAACGGCATCGTGCTGGGGGACCGGACCCTGACGCCCAAGGTGCGGGAAGTCCGACGGGTGTACGCGGACGTGACCCTGACCCCGGACCGCCGGGGCGTGACCATCCGGAACCGGAAGCTCTTTGCGCCGCTGTCCGGCGTTGAGCTCCGCTGGTGGGTGCTGGTGAACCGGACGCCCTGCACGGACGGGACGGCCCCTGTGCCTCCGGTGGAGCCGGGTGAGCGCGTCCATATGGACCTGCCGCTTCAGGGCGTCCCGTTCGAGGCGGGGGAGGTCCTGATCACCTGTGAACTGTGCGTGACAGAGCACCCGCTGCTGCCCGCGGGACACGCCCTGGCCTTCGGGCAGGCCGCCTTCGGACAGCTTCCGCGGCTACCCGAGGCGGAGGCTCTGACCTGGATCCCGGGCGACTACAACCTGGGCTGCCGGGAGCTGGGCGTCCTGGTGAACCGGCAGGACGGGCTGATCTCCGTCCGGGACGCGGCGGGCCGGGAGACGCTGCTCCGGGCGCCGCTGCTCTCCCTCTTCCGGTCCCCCACGGACAACGACCGGGGCAACGGCGACGCCCTCCGCCAGGGCATCTGGCACATGGTGAGCCGTTACAGCCGGATGAGACAGGAGGCAGAGACGGAGTCGGAGATCAGCTGGCGCTTTGAGAACGAGCTGCTGCCGGACCTGGACCTGAAGCTCGGCTTTGCTGCCCGGGCAGACGGCCTCCATGTGCGGCTCCGCTGGAAGGGCATTCCGGGCCGGCCCGATCTGCCGGCGCTCGGCCTGGCCTTCCTGCTGGACCCGCGGCTTCATCATGTGAGATACTGCGGCCTGGGCCCGGAGGAGAATTACGCGGACCGCTGTGAAGGCGCGATGCTGGGGTGGCATGAATTCGACAGCATGGAAGCCTTGACCCGCTACGCCAAGCCCCAGGAATGCGGAAACCGCTGTCGGGTGGATGTGATCCGCCTGACGGACGACACAGGCCACGGTCTGGAAGTGATCGGGGAGAGCCTGGAGTTCAGCGCGCTGCCCTTCCTGCCGGAAGAGCTGACGGCGGCAAAGCACGCAGACGAACTGACCCCCTTCCGGACCGTCCTGGATGTGGCCGCCTTCCGCAAGGGCATTGGCGGGGATGACAGCTGGGGCGCGCCTGTGCTGCCGCAATTCACCTATCCGTCTGACCGGGATTACAGCCTTGAATTCACCCTTCGGGGCATCTGAGGAGGAAAAGCCATGTTTATCGCGGACACCCACTGTGACACCCTGTTTGAGCTCGGCGTACAGAAAACCCCTTTGAAAGACCTGATGATCAACCCTGACCGCCTGCGGAAGGGGAGGATTTCCCTTCAGACCCTGGCCCTGTGGACGGGACGGGAGGGCAACAAGGGCGACGTGGCCGGCATTGTCCGGAAGGAACTGGAGGCCCTGCCGGTGCTGACGGACGCCGGGATCCGGCGTGTGGACGATCCCAGGGACGCCGTCGGCACAGCGGAGCCCTGCTGCATGCTCAGTGTGGAGGGCGGGGAAGTCTTTGAACCCGGCATTTCCACGGTGGCTGAATACCGCGCGAAGGGCGTCCGGATGGCGGCGCTGCTGTGGAACAACGAGAATGCAATCGGCTATCCCGCCAAGTCAGGAGATCACCGGGGCCTCACCGCCTACGGGCTGGAGGTGGTGCGGGAGATGCAGCGCGTCGGCATGGCGGTGGACACCAGCCACCTCAATGAGGCGGGCTTCTGGGACCTGATCAACAAGACGAATGTGCCGCCCCTGGCGTCTCACTCCTGCTGCCGAGCCCTGTGCGACCACTTCCGCAACCTGACGGACGAGCAGATCAAAGCCCTGATCCGGGGCGGCGGGTACATCGGCGTCAACTTCTATCCAGCCTTCCTCAGCGAGGACGGGAAGGCGGACGTGGCCCGGGTGGCGGAGCACATCGACCACATCTGTCAGCTGGGCGGTGCCGGGAACGTGGGCTTCGGGTCGGATTTCGACGGCATCGAGACCACGCCCGCAGGCCTGGCGAACGCGGAGGAGATCCCCAACCTGCTGCAGGCGCTCCGGGACAGGGGGTACAGCGAGACCGACGTGGAGGGCGTCGCCGGCATGAACCTGGTGCGGTATTTCGATTCCATTGCTTGAGAAGGAACGGAGGGATCGGCTGTGAGGAAGCACTTCATTTGGATGCTCATCGTCGCGACGCTGGCGCTGCTCGCGTGGATGGGCTGCGGGCTTGCGGAAGGCTCCGTGGAAGGCGGGCCAGCAACCTTCCCGCAGGAGGACGCAATAGAGGAGCGGGCGGTGAGCCGGGCAACCCTGCTGGAAGACCTGGTGGCGGCCCGGGAGGCGATGGACCTGATCGATGAGGATCTGGAAGCCCTGGAGGGCGATGAAATGTCGGCTTTTGTGGCGGAGAAATGGCAAGAGATTTACCTCAACCCGGATTTCCACCTGTACCTGAACGGAAAGGATGATCCGGCTGAACTGCCCATCTCGGGGAAGCACGCCTTTGTGGTGTTGGGCTTCGCGCTTGAGGACGGGGAGATGACGCAGGAACTGAAGGAACGCTGCGACGCCGCCGCGGCCGCGGCCCGGGCTTTCCCGGGATCCATCCTGGTATGCTCCGGCGGTGCCACGGGGGACAACAACCCGGAGAAACACACCGAGGCCGGGCTGATGAAGGCTTATCTCGTCGAGGAGCACGGCATCGCGCCGGAGCGGATCTTCACCGACGAGCGCGCCATGACCACCCTGGACAACGCGCTGTACGCCTTCGAGATCCTGAAAGCGCAGGACATCGAGGCCATCACCATCGTGACCTCGTCCTATCATCAGCCCAGGGCCCAGATGCTGTATGAGACCCTGGCGGCGTTCATGCGGAAGACGGAAGGATGGGATGTGGCCATCCAGGGGAATTTCGGCTGTGAGAGGGAAGCGCCGGAGACGCTGGCCAAGCGCGACCCGGGGATCGCGGCCATGCAGCTGAATGAAATGCTGAACTACCTGTACTCCGGCCAGACGAAAGTGAAGGAGATCGTTGTCAACTACGGCGCTTTCGGGGACGAGGCGGAGGCGAGGAACGAGGAACTGCTCCGGCAGCTGGAGGGATTCAACCCGGACGCCGCGGCCCGTTGGCGGACCATCCTGGCGCTGTGGAAGAGGGTCAACGCCGGCATGGAGATCCATGAGGGCGTGCTGCCCGACGGCCTGCCGGATTCGGACGAATTGTGCATCGTGGCGCTGGGCTTTCAGCTGAACCCGGACGGCAGCATGCGGGAAGAGCTGATCCATCGGCTGGAGGTCGTGCGGCGCAGCGCGGAGAAGTACCCGAAGGCCCTGATCGTGTGCACCGGCGGCGGCACCGCGGCCGGAGACGAGACGGCGACGGAGGCCGGCCGGATGGCCGAGTGGCTGGCGGCCAACGGCATCGACGAAAGCCGCATCATCGTGGAGGATCAGTCCCTGACCACGGCGCAGAACGCGCAGCTGACTCTGGGAATTTTGGAAGAGCAGTATCCGCAGGTGACACAGCTGGCTATCTTATCCAGCGATTACCACATTGCCACCGGAACGCTGCTGTTCACGGCCGAGTCCATCCTCCGGGCGGAGGAGGCGGGTCAGGAGCCCTGGACAGTGGTTTCCAACGCCGCCTACAAGGCTCCCTCGGGAAGCCTCTCCTCCATGTTCCAGGCCGGCGCGCTGATCGAGCTCCTGGGGGATGTGGAGACCGCCTTTGAGATCTACTACGAGACCTACGACATCCACGAACTGCCGCGGATGGAATGAACCGAAGACAAAAAACGCTCCGCGGACCAATGTCATGGAAGAAATGACACGGTTCGCGGAGCGCTTGTCATCTTGTCAGCCGATGATTTCGCCCTTGGCGTTGAAGATGGGCAGCTTTTCCAGGTAGATCAGATCGGGGCGCTCCTGGGCCTCGCCCTCGGCCAGAATGGCCATGCGGCCGACGATGTTGCCGCCGACGGTTTCCACCAGGGTCTCCAGCGCCCGGAGGGACTCGCCGGTGGAGATCACGTCGTCCACGATCAGGATGCGCTTGCCCTTCATCAGGGCGGCGTCGGCGCCGTCGAGATAGAGCCGCTGCACACCGGCGGTGGTGATGGAGCGGACTTCGGCGTGGACCACGTCCTGCATGTAGAGCTTCACGCCCTTGCGGGCCAGCATCCACTTTTTGTCCCCGTGCTGGCGGGCCATGGCATACACCAGCGGAATGCCCTTTGATTCGGCGGTGATCATGTAATCGTACTCCGGCGCCTTCTCCAGCAGTGCGGCGGCGCAGGCTTCTGTCAGTTCGCAGTCGCCGAAGATGACAAACGCGCCGATATACAGCTCATCGGTCACTTTGCAGAGGGGAAGTTCACGCTTGACGCCGGCCACGGTGATGGGATATGTCAACATCTTGTTTCAGCTCTCTTCCGTCGAGTTTTGTCGGCCCGGAAGCCGGCTTTTTCATTGTAGACCAGGGGGAGAAAAAAGTCAACGGATAACCTCGCGGGGACCAAAGGAAAACCGCCGCCCGTTGCGGACAGCGGTTTGGGTTCTGATCAGCGGCGGACTTCCTTGATACGCGCTGCCTTGCCCTGCAGAGACCGCAGGTAGTAGAGCTTCGCGCGGCGCACTTTGCCGTGACGGATCACATCGATGCGGTCCACACGGGGAGAGTGCAGCGGGAATGTGCGCTCCACGCCGATGCCGTAGGATACACGGCGAACGGTAAAGGTTTCACGAATGCTGCCGTTGCGCTTGGCAATCACGGTGCCTTCAAACGCCTGAAGACGCTCATGGGTGCCTTCCACAACCTTGACCCACACGCGGACGGTGTCGCCGATGTAGATCGTGGGGCGATCGTTGCGCAGCTGCATGGCTTCGATGGTACGGATCATTTCGCTCATGGTCTGGTCCTCCTTCCCTCATAGACGTTCGTATCCGGCTCGTGCGCTCACAGGTCACACTGAGTTCCGGACAGCGGACCGCCCGTTGTCACAAGGGCTACTATACCACAGGATGGGGGATGGATGCAAGAGGTTTTGCGAAATTTTCCCGCAATCGCCGCCTGAACGGGCGTCTGCCCGCGTCCATCGCTGTCTCCGGGTTTCAGCCCAGCGTCACCACGACGTCGTGCGTCTTCCCGTCGCCAAACACCGGCAGGACATTGCCCTCGATGGCCTTGCCGTCCACGGTGACGCTCTTCACGCCGCGGCAGACATGGGCCGTGTTGTCGATGCGGATGTCATACACCGCGCCGCGGAACCGGCGGGACACGCTGTAGCCGTCCCAGGTGTGGGGGATGCAGGGATCCACCTTCAGGCCGTCCCAGTCGGGCTTGATGCCCAGAATGTAGTTGGAGATGACGTAGAAGTTCCAGGCCGCGGTGCCCGTCAGCCAGGAGTTCTTGGCCTGGCCGAAGTTGGGGGCATCCTTGCCGGCGATCATCTGGGAGTAGACGTAGGGCTCCATCTTGTGCAGCTCGCTGATCTCCTCGCGCCAGGCGGGAGCGATGCGGCTGTAGAGATCGAAGGCCCGGTCGCCGTGGCCCACCACGGTCTCCGCCGCGATGATCCAGGGATTGTTGTGGCAGAAGATGCCGGCGTTCTCCTTGTAGCCGCAGGGATAGGAGGAAACCTCGCCCAGCTCCAGATGATACTCTTTGTAGGCGGGCTGCAGCAGCACGATGCCGTGCTTGGTCTCCAGGTACTTGTGAACGCTCTCCAGCGCCTGCTCGGCCTTGCCGTCTTCGACGCCGACGCCGCCCATGATGCAGTAGCCTTGGCTCTCGATGAAGATCTTGCCGTCCTCGCACTCATGGCTGCCAACCTTGTGGCCCAGGGCGTCATAGGCCCGGACGAACCACTCGCCGTCCCAGCCGGCGGTCTCGATGACGTTCACCATCTTGTCGATCTCGGCTTGGGCCTTCGCGGCGGCTTCCTTGTTGCCGCGGCGCTTCTCCAGGGCCACCAGCTCGGGTCCGATGGCCACGAACATGCCGGCAATCAGCACGGACTCGGCCACGCGCTCGTCCGGCGCGTTGGGATTGGAGAAGGTCTGGAAGCTCTCGTCCGGGGTGTCGGAGAAGCAGTTCAGGTTCAGACAGTCGTTCCAGTCGGCACGGCCGATCAGCGGCAGGCCGTGGGGGCCCAGGTTGTTGACCACGTGATAGAAGCTGACTTCCAGGTGCTCCATCAGGGTGCCGCAGTCATCGGGATTGCAGTCGTAGGGCGTAGCTTCGTCCAGGATGCCGTAGTCTCCGGTCTCCTTGATGTAGGCCGCGGTGCCCGCGATGAGCCACAGGGGGTCGTCGTTGAAGCCGCCGCCGATGTCGTTGTTGCCCTTCTTGGTCAGGGGCTGGAACTGATGGTAGCAGCCGCCGTCCCTGAACTGGGTGGCCGCGATGTCCAGGATGCGCTCCCGGGCGCGCTCGGGAATCTGATGCACAAAGCCCAGCAGGTCCTGGGAGGAGTCGCGGAAGCCCATGCCGCGGCCGATGCCGCTCTCAAACATGGAAGTGGACCGGCTCATGTTGAAGGTCACCATGCACTGGTAGGGATTCCAGATGTTGACCATGCGGGAGAGCTTCTCGTCGTCGGTGGTCAGGGTGTAAGCGCTCAGCAGGTTGTCCCAGTGCTTCCGCAGGGCCACGAAGGCCGCGTCGATCTGCTCGTCGGTGGTCAGCAGGTCCAGCAGCCCCTTGGCGGGCTTCTTGTTGATGACGCCCGGGGCCGCGAACTTTTCCTCCACCGGGAGTTCCACATAGCCCAGGACAAAGTTGAATTTCTTCGTTTCACCGGGAGCCAGGGCCACTTTCAGCTGATGGGCCGCCATGGGCTGCCAGCCGGAAGCCACGGAATTGCCCATCCGGCCGGTGGTCACGCTCTGGGGCGCGTCAAAGCCGTTGTAGAGGCCCAGGAAGGTCTCCATGTCGGTGTCAAAACCGTCCACGGGCTTGTTCACCGCGTAGAAGGAATAGTGGTTGCGGCGCTCGCGATATTCGGTTTTGTGATAGACCACGCTGCCCTCGACTTCCACTTCGCCGGTGGAGAAGTTGCGCTGGAAGTTCAGCATGTCGTCCTGCGCGTTCCAGAGGCAGAACTCCACAAAGCTGGTGAGAATCAGGTCCTTGGGGGCATCGGTGTTGTTGGTCAGGCTGATCTGGTGCACCTCGGCGTTGAGCCCCAGGGGCACGAAGGAGAGCTGGCTGGCCTTCACGCCGTTCTTCTCGCCGGTGATGACGGTGTAGCCCATGCCGTGGCGACAGGAATAGCTGTCCAGCTCGGTCTTGGTGGGCTTCCAGCCGGGATTCCAGACCGTCTCCCCGTCCTTGACGTAGAAATAGCGGCCGCCGTTGTCCACGGGCAGATTGTTGTAGCGGTAGCGGGTGATGCGGCGCAGCCGGGCGTCCCGGTAGAAGCAGTAGCCGCCGGCGGTGTTGGAGATGATGCCGAAGAAGTTCTCGCTGCCCAGGTAGTTGATCCAGGGATAGGGCGTGCGGGGCGTGTCGATGACGTACTCTCTTGCTTTGTCGTCAAAATGGCCGAATTTCATGCGATGCTGCCTCCTCTGGAGTTGATCGGGGAAAGTATATCACAACCGGGTGAAAACGGGAAGTGGAGAATGCGATTTTGCGGTGAAAACGGGTGTCACAGATCCCAGATCTCTTTGGCGTATTGCCGGATGGTGCGGTCGGAAGAGAATTTCCCGGCGGAGGCCACATTCATCAGGCACTGCTTCGCAAAGGCCGCGGGATCGGCGGCGTAGGCCCGGTTGGCGGCCAGCTTGGCTTCCAGGTAGGACGGGAAATCCTTCAGCACGAAATAGTGATCCGGCGCGTGCCAGGAAGCTCCGGCCAGGATGGCGCTCCACAGCTCCTTCAGCCCGCCGTCGGGATCCGGGAAGGTGCCGTCCACCAGGGTGTCCAGGACTTTGGCGATGAGCTTGTCCTTCTTGTAGATGGCACGGGGATCGTACTTGCCCTTGATGGCGTTCAGCTCCTCCACCGTGGCGCCGAAAATGTAGTTGTTCTCGCGGCCGGCTTCCTCCACGATCTCCACGTTGGCGCCGTCGAAGGTGCCCAGGGTGACGGCGCCGTTGAGCATGAACTTCATGTTGCCGGTGCCGCTGGCCTCCGTGCCGGCGGGGGAGATCTGCTCGCTGACGTCCGCCGCGGGGATGATCTTCTCCGCCCAGGAGCAGTTGTAGTTCTGGACGAAGACCACCTTCAGCCGGTCGGCGGTCCCGGGATCGCCGTTCACCTTGTCGGCGATCATGTTGATGAAGCGGATGACGGCCTTGGCCCGGTCATACCCCGGCGCGGCCTTGGCGCCGAAGATGAAGGCGGTGGGGGTGAAGTCCTTCAGCTTGCCTTCCTTCAGTTGGAAATAGATGGCCAGGATGGACAGGGCGTTCATGAACTGCCGCTTGTACTCGTGCAGTCGCTTGATCTGGACGTCGAAGAGCATATCCGGGGACAGGTCGACGCCCTCCCGTTTGGCGATCTCGGCGCACAGCTCTTTCTTCTTCCTGTACTTGACCTCCCGGAATGCCTCGCAGAGATCGCCGTCGATCAGGGGTTTCAGCTTCGCCAGCTCGTCCAGTTCCGTGATGAAGCCGCTGCCGATCTTTCCGGCGATGAGGGCTGTCAGCTCGGGATTGCACAGCCCCAGCCAGCGGCGCTGGGTGATGCCGTTGGTCTTGTTCTGAAAGCGCTCCGGCCAGAGCGCGTACCAGTCGGCAAAGACGTCGTCCTTCAGGATCTGCGTGTGCAGCGCCGCGACGCCGTTGGTGGCGTGGGTGGCATACACGGCCAGCTGGGCCATGTGGACCCGGCTGCCCTCGATGACGCAGCAAGTGGGCTTCACCGGAAGCTTCCGGGCGGCCATGTCCTTCCGGAACGCGGCGTCGATGCGCTGCATGACGGAGACGATGTCCGGGCACACGGAGCGCAGCAGGGCCAGGTCCCATTTTTCGAGGGCTTCCTGCATCACGGTGTGGTTGGTGTAGGCGAAGGTTTCCCGGGCGACGGCCAGGCCGTCCTCAAAGGAAACGCCGTCCAGCATCAGCAGGCGGATCAGCTCCGGGATGGCCATGACGGGATGCGTGTCGTTCAGCTGCACGGCGTATTCCTTCGCGAAGGCCGTGTAATCGCTGCCGTGGCGTTTTCTGTAAGCCCGCAGCATGTCCTGCACCGAGGCGCTGACCAGCACGTACTGCTGTTTGACCCGCATCTGCCGGCCTTCCCGGCGGGTGTCGTTGGGGTAGAGGAACTTCGTGATGTCCTCCGCCCGGTTCTTGTCTGCGGACGCCCGGGCGTATTCCTGCTGATTGAACAGAGAAAAATCCACCTCGTGCAGGCTTTCGCACTGCCAGAGCCGCAGCGTGCCGATGGCCTTCGCGCCGTAGCCCACCACGGGCATGTCGTAGGGGACGGCCAGCACATCGCCGGTCTTCATGCGCACCACCACGGCCTCGCTGTCCCGGCGGATGGACCAGGGATCGCCGTAGCGGGACCAGTCATCGGGCTCCTCGTGCTGACGGAAGTCCACGAAGGACTGCTTGAAAAGCCCGTAGCGGTACCGCAGGCCGTAACCTGTCAGAGGGATGCCGTGGGTGGCGGCGCTGTCCAGGAAGCAGGCGGCCAGCCGGCCCAGTCCGCCGTTGCCGAAGGCGTCGTCCTCGATGTCCTCCATGAGGGCAATGTCCACGCCCTTCCTGGCCAGCAGGGCGCGGGTGTCCTCCAGCAGGCCCATGCAGTACAGGTTGTTGAAGACCAGCCGGCCCACCAGATACTCCGCGGAAAGGTAAGCAGCCTGGCGGCCTTCGGCGCGCTGAGCCTCGCAGTCGGCCCACACCGGGGCCAGGGCCTCCATGGCGGCGCCGGAGACGGCGTTGTGCAGCTGCACGGGGTCGGCATCCTTCAGGGTGATGTGCTCCTGGGTCAGCAGAAGGGCTTCCGCTCTCTCCAGGAGCTGTTTCGCGTTCATCATGCTTTGGGGTTCCTCCTGTTGCTTTCGGTTGCCAGGTCACACAGGCGCTTGGCCAGCGCGTCGGTGGTCTCGCCGGGTTTCATCCGCCACAGCCAGTTGCCGCCCACCAGTCCGGGGTGGTTCATGGTGGCCTCCGCCGGCAGGGCCAGCACATCCTGCATGGGCACCACGGCGATGCGGGCCTTGCTCATGAAGACCGCCCGGATCAGGGCCCAGGGAGCCTCCTCCTTCGCAGTGAAGCCGATCTTCTTCCCGGCGAAGGCCAGCTCCTCGGGGGAGGCCGCTTCCGCCCAGCCCCGGACCGTGTTGTTGTCGTGGGTGCCGGTGTAGTAGGCGGTGTTTTCCGGGATGTTCTGGGGGAGATGGATGTTCTCCTCCGAGCCGCCGAAGGCAAAGGTCAGCACCTTCATGCCGGGGTAGCCGGTGAAAGCCACCAGGCCGCGCACCCGATCGTTGACCTCGCCCAGATCCTCGGCGATGATATCCAGGCCCGGCAGCTTTCTCCGGAAAGTCTTGAAGAGGGACTTGCCGGGACCGATGACCCACTTGCCGCCCCTGGCGTTGGGAGCGCCGTGGGGGACGGACCAGTAATTGGCGAAGCCGATGAAGTGATCCACCCGGATCATGTCGTACATCTCGCCCATGTGGGCCATGCGCTCCACCCACCAGTTGTAGCCGTGAAAGCGCAGCCAGGTCCAGCGGTACAGCGGGTTGCCCCAGAGCTGGCCGTCTGCCGAGAAGTAGTCCGGGGGCACACCGGCGATCCGCTTGGGAACACGGTTGCGGTCCAGCTGGAAGACTTCCGGGCGGGTCCAGGTGTCCGCGCTGTCCTCCGCCACATAGATGGGCATGTCGCCCAGCAGCTTGATGCCGCGGTCGTTGCAGTACTTCTTCAGGTCGTTCCACTGCCGGAAGAACATATACTGGCACCAAAGGTGAAAGCGGATCTCCCCGGCCAGCTCGCCGCGCATCCGGTCCAGGGCATCGCGCTTGCGCAGCCGGACATCCCGGTCCGGCCACTGGGTCCACATGGCGCCGCCGTAGTGCTGCTTCAGGGCGGTGAACAGGGCGAAATCCCGCACCCAGGGCTGCTTTGCCTCAAAGTCGGCCAGCTCCCTTTTCAGGGAGCCCTCAGACTTCCGGAAACCCTCCCGGAGGAACTTCATCTTGTGGGACCGGGCCGCCTCATAGTCCACGGACTCCGGATTAGACGGGACAAAGCGGTCCTCCTCCCGGATCGTCAGGAAGCCTTCCTCCGCGAGACGGTCCAGGGAGATCAGCAGCGGATTGCCCGCGAAGACGCTGGTGGACTGGTAGGGAGACTCGCCGTAGCCCGTGGGCCCCATGGGGAGCACCTGCCAGATGTTCATGCCGCTCTTCTGCAGGAAGTCGGCAAAGGCGTAGGCTTCCTTTCCCAGGGAGCCCACGCCGTCCGGCCCCGGCAGCGAGGTGATGTGCATCAGGATACCGCATTGACGCATGTGAAAACCTTCTTTCTGTGTCAGGTCACTCGGCGCAGAGGCGGAGCAGGGCGTTGGCGTAGATCTTCGCGGCCAGGATCATCTTGGGCAGCTCCACGTATTCGTTGGCCTGATGTGCCAGATCCTCATCCCCGGGAAAGCCCGCTCCGAAGGCCACGCCCTGCTTCAGCACCTTGGCATAGGTGCCGCCGCCGGTGGACTTGGGTTCAGCCGGCAGACCGGTTTCCTCGCGGTAGGCGTCCAGCAGGCAGGTGACCAGCTCGCTGTCGGCGGGGACGTGATGGGGCTCGGTGGTGGAGAGATGCGCCAGGGTGAACCCAGGCAGGTGCGCGCGAATGGCGGCGATCAGCTTCTCCAGGTCGGCCGTCACGGGGCAGCGGCAGTCCAGGGAGGCGGTCAGCACGCCGTCGTCGATCCGCAGGATGCCCACGTTGCAGGTCAGGTGGCCGGAGAGCTCGTCCTCGCACGCGATGCCCAGATGCTCGCCGGTGTACTCCATGGGGTAAGCGTCGGCCAGCTCCCGCAGGGGGCCGTCGGCTCCCAGTTCCCGCAGCAGGATCAGCATCATGCCGTTGGCGTTGCGGCAGGCCTCGGGGTACGCGGAATGACCGGGGATGCCGTGGGCCGTGACCCGAACGCCCTCCGGGGTGACTTCCGCCTCATAGGGCAGGCCGCTCTTTTCCGCGAAGGCCCGGACCCGTTCCGCCAATTCCGCGCCGCCCGCCAGCAGGGCCGCGCATTCGCCGGGGATGACGTTCAGCCGTTCGCCGTTGCACAGAGAAAGGACCTGCAGGCCCTCCTTGCTGACCGGCGCCTGGGCGAAAGCGTGGATCATGCCTTTCTCGGTGTTGATCAGCGGGAAGGCGGCGTCGGGGGAGAAGCCCAGATCGGGCATTTTCGCGTGGTCGCAATACCAGTCCATGTCCGCCCAGCCGCTCTCCTCGTCGCAGCCCAGGATCAGCCGGATGGAACGCTTCAGCGGGATGCCCGCCTCCCGGATGGCTTTCATGGCAAACATGGCGCACAGGGCCGGCCCCTTGTCATCGCCCGTGCCGCGCCCGTAGACACGGTCGCCCACCCGGACCGCGCCGAAGGGCGGATGCTCCCAGCCGTCGCCGGCGGGCACCACGTCCAGATGGGCCAGCACCGCGATGGTCTCCTTGTCTTCGTCTCCCAGGGTGGCGTCACAGGCGTACCCGTCGTACACATGGGTCAGGAACCCCATGGTCTCGCAGTCCACCATGGCCATGTCCAACATCCGGCGGACTTCCGCTCCGAAGGGCGCGCCGTCCTCCGGCTCTCCCTTCACGGAGGGCACTTTCACCCAGCGGGCCAGCATCCGGGCGTAATCGTCCACGTAGCTGTCGATGAGCTTCGAGACCTGTTCATTCAGCATGTTGATTCCTTCTTTCTGTATTCTCAGGCATTGCGTGGGTCATTGGAACGCTTCCTCTTCGCGTCCGGATCGATGAACTCGATCTCCAGCCGGTCAAAATCCACGCTTTCCATGAAAGCGTCCGGCAGAAAGCGGGTCTGGCCGAACGCCTCCCATTCCCGCTGGTTTTTTTCCAGCCACAGAGGCCGGGAGAGGTCCAGCCTGCGGCAGGCCTCCGCCAGCGCTTCCTCCGGCTCGTGGCGCAGGCAGGGCTCCACCGTCTCCTTCGCTGTCCGGTGGTGACGGATGACCCGCACCCACAGGGACGTCGCCATGTCAGGCACCTCCTTCGGGGGCCGCCGCCTCGCCCAGGATCCGAACCTCCGGCTCCAGCCGGACGCCTGTCTTCTCCAGGACGATGCGCTGCACATCCCGCATCAGGGCCTCGAAATCCGCGGCGCTGGTGCCGGTGTTCACCAGGAAACCTGCGTGCTTTTCGCTGACCCGGGCGCCCCC
>JBGVCH010000081.1:0-106034 GCA_045226335.1 Christensenellales bacterium
AACCGGTCGACGAGTTCGTCGCGGCTGAGATCGAAGAGACCAAGGAAGCGATCGAAAAGACCGTCGAAGAACCCGCTGCCGAAGAGACTGCGGAAGCTCCTGTTGAGGAACCCGCTGTCGAGGAAATTGCTGAAGCTCCCGTAGAAGAACCGGTTGACGAGTTCGTAGCGGCTGAGATTCAGGAGACCGTTGAGGTTGCTGAGGAAGCCGCTGAAGAGGCCGTACTTGAGACCGAAGAAGCCCCTGCTGAGGAGCCGGAAGTCGAGGAGACTGCTGAAGCTCCCGCTGAGGAACCCTTGACTGAGACCGTGGAAGCCCTCGTTGAGGAACCCGCAGTTGAAGAGACCACGGAAGTTCCTGCCGAGGAAGAAGCTGTTGAGACCGAGGAAGCGATCGTCGAAGAGGAAAAGGACTTCAAGGAAGAAGCTTTCGCGGCTGTTTCTGAGAATGGAGAGCTCATCAAAAAGCTTCTCAGCAACGATGTTGCCGAGGAAGCAATCGAGACCGAAGAAGCACCCGTTGAGGTAGCTGAAGCCGAAACCGAAGAAGCGCCTGCTGAGGAACCTGTGGCTGAGACTGAGGAAGCCCCCGTCGAAGAGCCTGCTGCCGAGACCGAGGAAGCACTCGTCGAGGAGCCTGCTGCCGAGACCGAGGAAGCGCCCGTTGAGGAGCCTGTTGCTGAGACCGAGGAGGCGCCTGTCGAGGAGCCTGTCGTCGAGACCGAGGAAGCGCCCGTCGAAGAGCCTGCAGCCGAAACTGAGGAGGCGCCTGTCGAGGAGCCTGTGGTTGAGACTGATGAAGCGCCCGTCGAAGAGCCTGTGGTTGAGACTGATGAAGCGCCCGTCGAGGTAGCTGAAGCCGAGACTGAGGAAGCGCCCGTCGAAGAGCCTGCAGCCGAAACTGAGGAGGCGCCTGTCGAGGAGCCCGTGGTCGAGACTGAAGAAGCGCCCGTCGAGGTAGCTGAAGCCGAGACTGAGGAGGCACCCGTCGAGGAGCCTGTTGCTGAGACCGAGGAAGCACCCGTCGAGGAGCCCGTGGTCGAGACCGAAGAAGCGCCCGTCGAGGTAGCTGAAGCCGAGACTGAGGAGGCACCCGTCGAGGAGACAAAGGACTTCAAGGATGAGGCCATTGCCGCTGTTTCTGAGAATAGTGAACTGATCGAACAGCTTCTCAGCGAAGAGGCTACCGAAGAGATTGAGTCCGAGGAAGTGGCCGAGGAAGCTGAATCTGAAGAGGTAGCTGAAGAGGCTGAGTCTGAGGAAGTGGCCGAGGAAGCCGAATCCGAAGAAGTCGCCGAAGAGTCTGAGTCTGAGGAAGTGGCCGAGGAAGCTGAATCCGAAGAAGTCGCCGAAGAGTCTGAGTCTGAGGAAGTGGCCGAGGAAGCCGAATCCGAGGAGGTAACCGAAGAGACTGAGCCCGAGGAAGTGGCCGAGGAAGCTGAATCCGAGGAGGTAACCGAAAAGGTTGAGTCCGAGGAAGTGGCCGAGGAAGCCGAATCCGAAGAAGTGGTCGAGGAGGTTGAGTCTGAGGAAGTAGCCGAGGAAGCAACTGAAGAGGTTGAGTCCGAGGAAGTGGCTGAGGAAGCCGAGTCCGAAGAAGCGGCTGAAGAGGTTGAGTCCGAGGAAGTGGCTGAGGAAGCCGAATCTGAGGAAGCAGCTGAAGAGGTCGAGTCTGAGGAAGTAACTGAAGAAGCCGAATCCGAAGAAGTGGCCGAGGAAGCCGAATCCGAGGAAGCGGCTGAAGAGGTTGAGTCTGAGGAAGTCGCTGAACCGGCGAAAAAGAATCCTGCTGTCAAGAGCACCGGTGTCATCGTGGATATCGTCACTGTGAAGCCGGGCAAATAACCCCTAACGGGCAAACAAATTGCGGCTCCGTTCCGGTGAGAGCATCGCCAGTGAACGGAGCCGCGTCCTGTTTTCAGGATCATGAGTGGTATGAGACCGGAGGATCGCACAATGCAGAATCAGACGTTTGATTGCTTTGCAACGGCGGCATTCGGGACGGAGGGACTGGTCGCAGCGGAACTGCGCCGTCTCGGCTTTGATGAAGCCAGGGCGGAGACAGGCGGAGCACGGTTTCAGGCAGACGCGGCCGGGATCTATCTGGCCAATCTCCGGCTCCGATGCGCGGACCGGGTGATGATCATTCTTGGGGAGGACGACTGCAAAAGCTTTGAGGATCTGTTTCAGATGGTCAGCCGGATCCCCTGGGAGCAGATCGTGTCCCTGAACGGGCGTTATCACGTTTCCGGGAAATGTGTGCGCAGCCAGCTGATGAGTGTTCGGGATTGCCAGGCGATCACCAAAAAGGCCATTGTCGAGCGGCTCCGCCAGCGGACAGGCCGGGATCGATTTCCGGAGACCGGCCCGGAGTTCCCCATCGAGGTCAGCATCCGGAACGACATGGCGAGGATCCTGCTGGACACCTCCGGCAACGCCCTGAACAAGCGCGGATACAGGACATGGAACGGGGAAGCGCCGCTCCGGGAAACCCTTGCCGCGGCTTTGATCGAACTCTCCCCGTGGCGGCCGGGTATGCGCCTGCATGACCCCTGCTGCGGTACCGGGACCATCCTGATCGAGGCTGCGTACCGGGCCGCCCATCGTGCCCCGGGACTGACAAGGGGCTTCGCCTGCGATGAGTATCCGCTGTTCAGCCATGTGGACCGGGACGGTATCCGCCTCGAACAGGAAAAGGAGACCGATCTGGAGAGAATCGGGTCAATCAGCGGGTCGGATATTGACCCGGAAGCCCTGACCCTCGCGGAACGCCATATTCGTCAGGCCGGTCTCAGCGGCAGGATTCAGCTGACGCAGCAGCCTCTTCAGGAGCTGTGTCTCGACGGTGAGCCGGGCGTCTTCATCTGCAATCCGCCGTACGGAGAGCGATTGAGCGACCGCAAAAGCTGCGAAAAGCTCTACGCGCAGCTCAGGCAGCTGCAGGCGCGGCACCCCGGATGGATGCTCTGCGCGATTTCATCCGATCCGATGTTTGAGCGGGCCTATGGAAGGCGTGCCATGAAGAAGCGCAGGCTGTACAACGGGCGCCTGGAATGTGAATTCATGGTGTTCGACAAAATCTGAACGGCTCCCTTCAGTTTCAGGGGAAGTTATGGTATACTGATTGCATCAATCGATCCGGAGGTAAGGCGCATGGAGGCATTGATCTCGAAGTGGCATCGCGAGTTGGAACTCTTCAGCGCGGTCAAACCGCTGATCATCCTGGAGGGCAATGTCACGGACAAATACAGGTATCCGGTGGCTGGATCGGTGGGGGAGGATGAGCTCGTTTCGCTCCCCAGGTATCTGATGGCGTTTTTTGCCGATCAGGGATGGGGATCCGTGGTTTTTTACTCCAACCTGATGGGCATCATGAACCCATACGATCGGTCCATGCTGGATGCGTATGCCAAGGCGGCCAGGGCTGAGACGAAAAACGGCGTCATCGCCGCTGAATTCCGGGGAAATGCCGCCACCACGGCGCCCAATGTCATCCGCAGGGCCATGACACAGCAGGAGGTCGCCACGGTAACGGTCCTCGAACTGGCCAGTTTCTACATCACCTCCCCCGACCGGATGGACCAGCAGGATGTGAACAGCTTCAATCTGCTGCTTCAGTCGGCGCTTTCGGCCGCCACCGTCCGGACACCCCAGGGCCGACGCCAGAACATGCTGGTGGTGCTGGTGAACAAGCGCAACGACTTGCCCGCATGGTTCTACCTCAACAACCCCTGCTGCCGGTCCATCACGCTGGAAGCGCCGGACCGGGAGGAGCGGATGCGGCTGATCACCAACCAGTTTGCCACCTTCTTCGACGGATCCGTCTACCGCACGGACATGCCCTGGTACAAAGAGCATCCGGCGGAACTGACGAAACTGCAGGAGAAGTTTGTCGGCCTGACGGAAGGGCTGACCTTTACGGAGCTGGACGCGCTGCGCACCCTGGGCAAGCAGGAGCTGACCGCGATCCGGGATCTGTGCCAGGTGGTGGATCTGTACAAGTACGGCTTTAAGGACAACCCCTGGGAGCGCCTTTCTGTGGCCAGTCTCAAGACAGCCAAGGAGGATTTTCAGCAGCGGATCAAGGGCCAGGACGCGGCGCTGGAGCGGACGCTGGACGTGGTGAAGCGCGCCGTAACCGGCATGAACGGCCTCTCCTCTTCCTCCACCTCCAAGCCCAAGGGTGTGCTGTTCTACGCCGGCCCCACCGGTGTTGGCAAAACCGAGACCGCCAAAGCTCTGGCGGAGAAGCTGTTCGGCGATGAGAGCGCCTGTGTCCGCTTTGACATGAGCGAGTACGGCCAGAGCCACTCCGATCAGAAACTCATGGGCGCACCTCCCGGGTATGTGGGTTATGAGGCGGGCGGCCAGCTGACCAACGCCATCAAGAAGAATCCCTTCTGCATCCTTCTGTTTGACGAGATCGAGAAGGCGCACAACAACATCCTGGACAAATTCCTCCAGATCCTTGAGGACGGCCGCATGACGGACGGCCAGGGTAACACGGTCTATTTCAGCGAGACCATCATCATCTTTACCAGCAACCTGGGCATTTATGTCAAGGACGCACTGGGGCAGCGTCACGCCAATGTGACCATGGACATGCCGTACGACGAGGTGCAGACCCGGGTCCGCAGCGCCATCGAAGACCACTTCAAGCTGGAACTGGGCCGTCCAGAGATCCTGAACCGCATCGGCGAGAACATCGTGGTGTTTGACTACATCCGCGAGGAGGCCGGCGAGGCCATCCTGGCCGCCCAGGTCAAGAAGATCCAGAGGCGGCTGGAGGAACAGAAGCAGCTGGTGCTGACGGTGACGGACGAGGCTTATGCACAGCTCAGGGCCGCGGCGCTGGAAGACCTGTCCAACGGCGGGCGCGGCATCGGCAACCAGGTGGAAAGCCTACTGATCAATCCCCTGTCCCGCTGGCTGTTCGACCATGAGGTGACAGGCAACGCGGATGTGACGATCCGGTCCTTCAACGTGGAGGACAATCCGCCGACGATTTCCTGCAGTCTGGCGGGCGAGGAAGGAGGCGAACCTGATGGCGAATGAAAGGCGAAACGGCAATCCGCTGGACATGCTGTATCAGATCGTGAACGATCTCTGGCCGGGCACCGTTCAGAACGCCGGCAAAAAGACCGAGACAGCGGACCCCGGACAGGCCGCGCTGGACTTTGTGGACACCTTCTCCAAAATGACGGCGGACACCCTGCAATCCGCGCCGGCGGCCGTTCAGGGGATCCCGTCCGTCCCGCAGCCGGCGCCTGAACCGGAGAAGCCCGGGACGCCGCCCTTTGAAGAGTATTGGCGCCGGGCGGACGAGCGCATCGAGTGGACGGAAGTCCTGATGAACGACAAGCCCAGGGATGGCCTGACGGACACCGAGACCTGGCGGTTCCTCCATGAGCGCGCAAAGCGCGTGCTGGAGGGAGACCTGAAAGCCTACGCGGAAGTGCTGAAGCGGGCCGATCCGCTGGCGGACCTGAAGCACTATGCCGAACATGTCACGGTCTCCGCACCGGACAGTGATAAGGTCGTGGTCCAGTTTGAAGCCCTGGCCGACCAGCAGGGCGATGTGGAGGACCGCAGGCTGCTGGCGGGACTGTCCCTGCGCTGCGCCCGGGACGTGATGGCGCTGCTGCCGGTCAACGAGGTGGAGGTCAGCGGAAAACTGCCCGACGGTGCCGGCCTGTCCGTGACCTATCCGCGGGAGACGCTGCGCAAGGCGAGATTTGGCTTCATCGACCCTGTTTCTTTCTCCGAGGCGTGCGGCGCGGTCTACTCCGGCCAGAGTGACCCGAAGGACGACTGACCACAGGACGCATCGCGCAAACTTGGTTTTCCCCCTTTACGCTGGGGGCAGAAGATGGTATACTTGACCGGTCGACTCAAAGAAACGGGGAGGTGACAGGATGGCGCAGTCGCGGGATATCGGCGTGGATCTCGGGACATCCCATGTGCTGATCTATATGCGCGGGCGGGGCATCGTCCTGCGGGAACCTGCCGTGGTGGCGGTTGACCGGGACCTGGACCGCGTTCTGGCCGTGGGCAGCGACGCGTATCGGCTGGTGGGCCGGACACCGGGCAACATTCAGGCGGTCCGGCCGCTGCGGAACGGCACCATCGCGGACTATGACCTGACCAAGACGCTGCTCTCCGAGCTGGTTTCCCATGTGGTGGGACGCCGCCTCTTCTCCAGACCCAGGGCGGTGGTCTCGGTTCCCTCCGGCGTGAACGAGATTGAGAAGCGCTCTATCATCAGCATCATGTTTGACGCGGGCATGCGGCGGACGCAGATGCTGGACCGCCCCCTCGCCGCGGCGCTGGGCGTCGGCATCCGGTTTGACGAGGCTTACGGCAGCATGATCGTGGACATCGGGGCGGGCGCGACGGACATCGCCGTGCTGTCCATGAGCGAGGTGTCCGTCGGCGCGACGGTGCCGGTGGGCGGCGATGCCTTCGACGACGCCATCATCCGCTACATCCGGAAAAAGCATAACCTGCTCATCGGCGAAAAGACGGCTGAGGAGATCAAAATCAACCTGGGCAGCGCGCTGGAGCCGGCGGATACGGTTTCCATGGACGTGACCGGGCGAAACCTGGTCTCCGGCCTGCCGAAAACCCATGCCGTGACCTCCATGGAAGTGTACGAGGCCATCTCGGAGCCGCTGAATCAGCTGGTTGAGTCGATCCAGAGCGTGATTGAGCGCACACCGCCCCAGCTGGCGGCGGACATCTTTGACGAGGGGATCGTGCTGACAGGCGGCGGCGCGGCGCTGAACAATCTGGCGGACGGCGTTTACCGGCAGCTGCACATTCCCTGCGCGGTGGCCGAAGACCCGCAGGCCAGCGTCGCAGCGGGATGCGGCCAGGCATTGGAGGACACACCGGCCATGAGGATGCTCCTCAGCGAGAGCAAAAGGCGCATGAGACGATAGACCATCAAAGCGGCACGGTTTGTGCCGTTTTTGCTTGCATAACGCTTGTGGATGCAAAAGAAAACCCGCCTTTCGGCGGGCTCAGGAATCATTCTGGACTTCCGTCAGAAACTTTTCGAGTTTTCGCTTCACTCTCTGCAGGGCATTGTCGATGGACTTCACATGCCGTCCCAGCATCTGCGCGATCTCCTGATAGCTGCGGCCGTCCAGATAGGCGGCCAGGACCTGCTGTTCCAGGTCAGAGAGGACCTCATTGATACGGAAATTGATGGTCTGCATGTTCTCCTGGCTGATGATCAGATCTTCCGGGTTGGTGGCCCGGCCCTCGATGATCACGTCCAGCAGGGTGCGGTCGGACTCGTCGTCGTAGAGGGGCTTGTTCAGGGAGACATAGCTGTTCAGCGGGATGTGCTTCTGCCGCGTGGCTGTCTTGATGGCGGTGATGATCTGCCTCGTGATGCACAGCTCCGCGAAAGCGCGAAAGGAGGTCAGCTTGTCGGAGCGGAAATCCCGGATGGCTTTGTAGAGGCCGATCATGCCTTCCTGCACGATATCCTCATGATCCGCGCCGATGAGAAAGTAGCTTCTCGCCTTGGAACGGACAAAGTTCTTGTATTTGTTGAGGAGATACTCCACCGCCCGGTCATTGCCCTGATGGCAGATGACGACGATGTCCTCATCCGTCATGTCCGCGTAGGGCGAATCCTGTTCCGCGGTAGTGGGCGTTTCTTTGCGCTCATCCATGGGCTCCAGGTCCGTGTCATATGCCATGCGATTGCGCCTCCCTTCAGCTTCTCCGGATCCTTTCCAGCTGTTCCAGCAGAGGACCCGGCAGCTGTGCTTCGATGTTTTTCCCGGATTGTACGGACCGGACAAGCCTGCTTTGTGCGCCGGCCTGCCGGGTTTCGAGGAGTTCCCGCAGCAGCTCCCGCGCCGTCAGCCGTGTCGCGCCGGTGGCCAGCACCTGGGACTGTTCCAGCCCATCGGAGGTGGCCACCCGCACCGTGCGGTAGCGGGGCGTTTCCGCCACCAGCCGCTCAATGTAGCTGTCCGCCGTCTCCGCGTGGCGCGTAAAGACCACGGTGACAGGCCCAAGGCATTCCACGGAGCGGGTTTTCCGGTCCGACATGTATCCGTCAAAGACCAGCACGATGTCCTCGCCGGTGTACCCGCCGTAATCCTGCAGGATGTGAAGCAGATGGTCCCGGCTCTCCTCGATGGTCCACCGGCGCCGCTCGGCCTCCGGCCAGGCGCCGATGACATTGTAGCCGTCCACGATCAGCAGGGGTTTCATGTGCGTCTGGATGACAGGACGCGGTACATGACGATGCCGGCCGCGACGGAAGCGTTCAGGCTGTCCAGCTTGCCGCACAGGGGGAGGGAGACCTGCCGGTCACAGAGATCGGCGGTCAGACGGCTGATGCCGCTGCCCTCGCTGCCGACCACCAGCGCCACGGCCCCCGAAAAGTCCACCTTCTCGTAGTCTTCGCCGTCCATGGACAGGCCGTAGACCCAGACGCCTTTTTTCTTCAGGTCTTCGATCAGTCGGTTCAGGTTGTTGACCCTGGCGACCTTCACATATTCCACGGCGCCCGCCGAGGCTTTCACCGCCGCGGGGGTCAGCCCGACGCCCCGCCGCTCCCGGACGATGACGCCGTGGGCGCCGGCACACTCCGCGCTTCGGATGATGGCACCCAGGTTGTGGGGATCGGTGACCCCGTCCAGCACGATCAGGAAAGGAGCCTCGCCGCGCTCGGAGGCAGTAGCCAGCATGTCTTCCACTGTGGCATAGGCATAGGCGGACGCAAAGGCCACCAGCCCCTGGTGATTGGGCACCAGGTCATCCAGACGGCCTTTCTCCACTTTCTGCACCGGGATGTGGGCTTCCATGGCCATCTGGACGATCTGCTGGGCCGAGCCGGTGAGCTCGCCCTTCTGCACCAGCAGCTTTTCGATGTCCCGGCCGCCCTTCAGCGCTTCCCGGATGGGATTGCGCCCGGCCAGGATGTTGTCGTTCTGCGTCTCGGGCGTATGGGTTTCCGTGACATACCCGGTGTTGTGCTCGAAATCGAGATAGGAGCGCTCGGGCTGCGGTTCACGGGTCGTTTCGCGGCGCTGGGCGGGCCGCCTGTACTCGGAGGAGCCGGCGGGCTTGCCGCGGTCAGCCGACTTGGCGGCGGGTTTGCGCTCCGCGTCGGTACGCTTGCCGGCGGGCTTTTTGTCAGTCTTTTTGGCTGCCGCGTTCCCGGAGGAACCGGAGCGCTTTCCGGACGGCTTCCGGTCATTGTACCGGGTGCCTTCTTCTTCCCACGCGGTTTCCTGCGGCTTGCGGGGTTTGCGGTTCGGGACCTTGTCGTAATATGCCACGGCTCATTCTCCTTGCTGTTTCTGGTACTGTTCGAGCATACGCTTGCGCTCCTCGCGCTTCTGCTTTGCTTTGCCGCAGGTCTTTTCGCCCTCGGGGCAGCCGCCTCTCAGGCATGCCGGACCGGCGTCGGCGAAGAGCATCGGGGCGATCTCCATGCAGATCCGGTGCATTTCGGCGGCCATGGCCCGGATCTCCCACTGGGCGCGTTCGCACATCCGCATGCTGAAGAAATGGCGGAGTTCGCGGACGTTCATGGTCATGATCAGCCGGGTTTCGCAGGCCCCGGGCAGGACAAAGCGCGCGTCTTCGTTCCCGCCCTCGCCGGCGGCCAGCCTTTCCTGCCATCCGATGTACCACTGGTGCATTTGCTGCATCTGGCGGTCAAACTCCGCCACAGCCTCTTCGCCCAGCGCTTCGATCTGCGGCGGAAGGATGTAGTTGAAGCCCTTCGCGTAGGATACATAACGCTGGGACTGCACCGAGAAGCTCGCGAGCCTGTGCCGCGTCAGCTGGGCCAGCAGCACACGGCTGACTCCTTCCACCGCGAAGGTGAACGAGGCGTGCTCCAGCACCGACTCATGGCCCATGCTCATGATCCGGCTCACGAACGCGGTCTGGTCCTGGGAGGAAACCTGCTGATTCAGATCGTCCACCGTGGCCCGGGAATAGCAGAGCCGGGCCGAGAGGGCCACCAGTTCTTCCGGCGACAGGGTGTGTCGGATCAGCGAGACGTGGAGCTGAACCCTGGGCAATGCGATTCCTCCTTTGCCAGTTCGTAAAGGTCGATCAATCGGGATTCCTGACCCGAGAGATACAGATAGCCGATGAGCGCCTCCAGGGCGGTGGCGTCGCTGTAGTCCGCCTGGGATTGGTTCTTGGGCGTGCCGTGATGCGGATGGGCGTTCCGGCCGCGCTGGGCCACATCGCGCTCGGCTTCCGTGAGAGATCCGGAGATCCGCCCGAAAGCCCGGGCCTGGGCGCCGGCGTTGACCCGGCTGATGGCGTCCCGGTGCATGTGCCGCACGTTCAGACCACGGTGGATCAGCTCGCTTCGCACCAGCATTTCCCAGACCACATCGCCGATGTATGCCAGCTGCAGCGGCCCGAGCATCCGGGCGGTGTCCTCCGTCATGGGCGGAAACGCGCGAAGCACCGTTCAGCCTCCTCTGTGTCCGGTCGCGAAGCAGGCGGTTTCCTGGAAGGGACTGCTTCAGTTATAGGTGGTTTTCTCGATCTGGTCAAAGTCGAGACGCGAGGGATCGACCATGCGATACAGGGTGTACCCGGTATTGTCGAAGGTTTTTATTTTCTCTACCGTTGCGGGGTTGAAAGAAATATAGCTGTCATCCCCGGAATCGTTGCAGCAGAGCACGTAAGTGAAGTGGGTTCCCTTGGGATACGTCTTGACTGACGTGAAGGATTTGAGCATGACAGGAATTTCTACTTCGTCCAAGGCGATCACGCCCTTGCTGTTTTTGAGCGACTGATTGCCCTCACCTTTTACGCGCTTCAAATCCGAAATCTGGACAATGTAGAAATCGCAGGAGAGGAAGGTCTCCAGGCGGCGTTTGCGGCCCTCCAGCTTGTCATTGCTGATCACCAGGAGGTTTTCCTCGCCGACCACTTCCCGGACCGTCCGATCGATCTCCACAAACCCGGCGATCTGCTTGTCGGTGGGCAGGCCGTTCTGTTTGTTGCGCCTGATCGTGTCGGCGTTGTTATAAATTTGGATGATCACCATGACCACAGCGAGAATGAACACGGCAGCCACTCTGGATTGCTTGCTCATGAAGATGAGGAGTATCATCAGCCCAGTGAAAGCGATCACGATCAGCAGGATGCCGATATTCTTGTTGAGCAGGAACCGGGCGGCGTCCTGAAGGAAGTCGGGCTTTGCCTCGGCTTCGTCTTCGGACTGCTTGTCTTCGGCCGTGTCCTTGGACGCGTCGTCGGCTGGGATGATGGTGAGGGTGCCGGTTGCGTCGGAGAGGTTCCGGATGTGCCAGCTGTCCACGGAGTCAAAGGTGGAGGCGTAGCGGATCGGGGTGAGGATAAAAACAGACGCGATGCCGACGGCCAGGAAGATCGTAAAGCCCCGCCGGGCTTTGGACGGCGGCGTCAGCCGGATCTGGTCCAGTGTCATGGCCAGCAGGGGCAGGAAGAAGGGGATGACATACCGGGTGTGAAGCCGAATACCCTCGGCTTTGCCCAGATCCTCCCGCACGTTGATGCTGAAAGTGGTGCCCAGCTGAATCACGATGTAGGTCATGAACAGGAAAATGACCCAGTTGAACATGGCCGGTGGCTCGGAGTACAGTTTGCTCCGGCGGTTAAGCCGCAGCTGCCAGTACAGCAGCGGCAGGCCGAAGCTGGTGATGGCCATGAAGAGGCTGTTCTGGATCAGGCAGCGGAAGTAGAATCCGATTTTGTTCCAGGTGTTGATGTTCTCAATGCCGATCTGGGAACTATAGGAGTTTTCGCCGCTGATCAGGAGCGTCTGCAGCGCGAAGCAGATGATCAGCGCGAGGATATGACCGCCGACCGCGATCAGATGGCGGGTCCTGAATTGAGCCTGGTTCCTGATCAGCATGGAGACCAGGGCCCAGACGATGAAGCAGCCCGAGAAGGCCAGCGCGGATTCCTTGGCCAGGTAGGAAAGGTAAGCGTAGAAACCGAGCAGAAGGGAGTAGAGGAAAAGCTTTGCGCTGCCGGTGGACTGGTTTTCATCGTCCATTTTGTCGAACAGCCAGAGGAAGCCAAGGACAAGATACATGCCCATCGGCAGGAAAAGGCTCTCGGTGATGTACTTCTCGCAGTAGTTCATCATGGGGCTGATGATGAACAGCAGGATCGAGAACAGCTGAATGGTTCTCGAGGGGGTGATCCTGCGGGCGATCCTGTAAGCCGGGAAGATAGACCAGGAGACCATCAGCGCGTTCATCCAGCCGGCCAGTTCGGCGCGAAGGACGGAATCCTTGATCAGAAACAGCGGCGCCAGCACCAGGGAATACAGGAACTTGCTGAAATAGACCGGCACATGGTACACCATAAACGGCTGGTCCGTGAAGGATTCGGCAAGACGCCAGTAGAGCAGCTCGTCGTGATAGATGGTCAGCTGGTGGGGGCCGGCCATGATCAGGCCGTGGATCAGGGTTGACAGGAAAAAGATGGCCAGGACGAAGATCTTCATGGTCCGTTCGCTCAGGTTTGGCGAAAAGAACCGCGGGATTTTGTCCTTGATGGCCGGAGCCTGCAGTTCTGCGTCGTTGATCAGGACCTCGTTTTCCTTTGCCTTGCTCATGCTTACCACTCTCCCGCAGGGCTTCATATGGAGAAGCCTACACCAAGTGATTATACATGGAAAGGAAAGCGATGTCAAACTTTCCTGGAAGGGAATTCTGCATTTCTTCCGCACGATTGTTGCGGTGAGCGTCCCGGTGCGGTATAATCGGACGTGAGGGGAGGCGCAGGCCGTGAAAAGAACCATTCTTCCGCAGGAGATGAAGCGGATTGAACAGGCGTTTATGCGGGAGCGGGGGATCCCCGGCCTGCTGCTGATGGAGCGCGCCGCCATCTCGGTGGCGGAAGCCGTCGCGCGCCATGCGGACAAAACGCTGCCGGTCCTGTTTCTCTGCGGTCCGGGGAACAACGGCGGGGACGGGTATGCCGCGGCCCGGCTCTGGCAAACCCAGGGCGGCCGCAGCATCGTGTGGGAACTGTCAGTTCCGCAGACCGGGGACGCTGCCGTCAACCGCAGACTGGCCGCGGAGGCGGGAGTTGAAACGGTCACGCTGCAAGAAACACCGGAGTGCCTTCCACTTGCCGGCGCGATCGTCGACGCCCTGTTCGGCACCGGCTTGTCCAGACCGCCGGAAGGCATCACCGCGGCGTTGATTGAACTCGTGAACCGGGCTAAACGGCCGGTGATCGCCGTGGACATCCCCTCCGGCCTGAACGGGTCCACCGGGGAAATCATGGGCTGCGCGGTGCGGGCCACGGAGACGGTCACCTTCCACCGCCCCAAACCCGGTTTGTATCTGCGTCAGGGCTGTGTCTGCGCGGGCAAGATCACCTGCGCCGGGATCCTGATCCCGGAGGAAGAGGGCGGTGCGGACGGCCTGATGGTCCTTGAAGAGGAGGACATTCCTCGTTTGTTAGAGCCCAGATCGCCGGAGAGCCACAAGGGCACCTTCGGCCGGGCGGTGCTGATGGTGGGCAGCGAGGGAATGGCGGGCGCGGCGGCCCTGTGCGCTTCGGCCTGTGTCCGGAGCGGGGCCGGGCTGACTCACGTCCTCTGCCGCGAGGCGGTGCTGCCGGTGGTGCAACGCCTTGTGCCCGGGGCGACCTGTACTCTGCTGCCGGAGAAGAACGGGGAGCTGGGGGCTGATGCGGCAGAGACAGCCGCCGCGGCGCTGCGGCAGGCGGACAGGGCGGCCATCGGCTGCGGCATCGGACAGGATCCGTCGCTGCTGCCCGTGTTGAGGGCATTCAGAGCCGCAGAATGTCCCGTGATCTGGGACGCGGACGCGCTGAACCTCCTGGCGAAGCATCCGGACCTGCTCCCGCTGGAGGGGAAAGACACCGTCACGCCGCATCCGGGAGAGGCCGCACGGCTGCTGAACGTGCGGACAACCGATGTTCTCGCGGACCCCCTTGGCTCCCTGGAAGCCCTCAATAATCGCTGCGGCTGCAAGGTCATTTTGAAGGGCGCCAGAAGCCTGATGACGGACGGAACTTGCAGGGCGGTCAATCCCATCGGAACACCGGCGCTGGCCAAGGGCGGCAGTGGCGACGTGCTTACCGGCATTCTGACGGCGCTGACCGGCCGGATCCGCGCGGACAGCGGGTACCCGGAAGTGGCGCTGCTGCAGCTGGCCTGCTGGATCCACAGCAAGGCCGGGATCCGGGCAGCCCAACCGGTGGGGGAGGACTGTATCACCCCGGAAGAGCTGGTGGCAGCCATCCGACTCAAATGAAAAACCCTCCCGGACGGGAGGGAAGATAGTCGTTTATGCCTGAGGCTTCAGAAGCACCAGCCGGGGCTGGCAGTCCAGATCGTCCTTCGTGACCCGGAGGAGGTCCAGACGCTCGGCATCCCAGGGGAAGAGCTGAAGGAAACCATCCACGGTCGCGATGGGCCAGCTCGCGTTGTACTCCGTGCGGTAGTGCATGGGCACCACGGTCCGGGCTTTCAGCTGGGTGCAGACGGACCGCGCGATCAGGGCGTCGATGGTGAAGAAGCCGCCCACGGGGACCATCAGCACGTCCGCGCTGCCGATCTGTGCCGCCTGCTCCCGGCTGAGCTCATGCCCCAGATCGCCCAGATGGACCACCCGGAGACCTTCGGCCTCGATCACATGCACGACGTTCTTCCCGCGCTTGGCGCCTTTCTCGCTGTCATGGAAGGTCTCCACGCCGGTGACCGTCACGCCGTCCGCCAGCGTCCGCACGCCCGGCTGATCGTTCATGACGGACCAGCCTTTGACGTTGTCAACCGCGTCGTGGTCGTGGTGATGGTGGCTGACCAGGACGGCGTCCGCGGCCGTCTCGATCACCGGATAACCCGTGGATGCGTCATACGGGTCGGTGACGATCCGGTAGCCGTTTTCCAGCTCGATCAGGAAAGACGCGTGTCCGATGCACTGAATGATCATGGATTCTCCTCCTTTATCTTTGCGATGGCACAGAGCCAGGGAAGGCAGGCTGGCAGCGCCTCACCCCGCCTGAGGGATCCCGCCAGGGCTTGATGGAGCGATCCGCACGCCCGTTCCAGCGCTTCCCGGGATTCTTCCGCGGACTTGGCCAGTCGCCTGATGACACGCGGGTCGGGCTGAGCGGCGGCGATGTGGCGGGACAGCAGGGAGATCACCGCGCCCAGTTCACCGGCCGGCGGCTCGGGCAGGGCGTAGGCGACAGGAAGCCGGTCCAGGCGATCCAGCAGGAGCCACCCTTTGCCGTCTTCCGATACGGTCCATCCCAGTCCACGGACTAGGGCGATCCACGCCTCCACAGCCGGCGCGTCAGCACACCGGGGAAGGTCGCAGGCCAGCAGCCAGTCATCGCTGAGCGCGCGGCGCAGGGCGGGCTGCCTTGTCGTGGGGATCTGACCGAAGGAACTGTTGATTTCGGCGCGGGCCAGGGTCAGCATGGCGCTTTCTCCTCCCAGTCGATCCGCAGGTGCCGCGGTTCCGGCTCTCCGCCCTGAATGGAGAGGGTGTAGCGGAGTTCAAGTCGGCCCTGACGGGCTTCCGAAGACAGGCTGCACTGTTCGGTGCGGACGGTGAAAGGGAGATCGCCGAAGGGCGTGTGATACCGGCCTTCATAGGGCGCGGCGGGATCGAACAACATGGACATGGCGTACGCGCCGTCTCGCCGCATCATGACCCGCTCAGCGTCCGCCAGGAGACGGACCTGCGTCTCCGAATCCGGATCCGCGCCGCTATCGTCAAGACACTCCGTGTAGCGCAGGAACAGGCGCGCGTCCCTGTGCTCAAGCTGACCGCTGACGACGGTCTGCCGGAGCGTATCGCCGTCCGCGCCGGTGCCCGTGATCCGGATCAGCACCTCTCTCTTCTCTGACATTCAGGCTGCTCCTCTCTTCGACTTCCATCTTACCACAGATCAACGGCGATGAAAAGGGAAAATCCGGAGGAATGCACAATGAAACTGCTGGCCCACGCGAAAATCAACTGGACGCTGGACATTCTCGGCCAGCGTCCTGACGGCTATCACGAGCTCAGGATGCTGATGCAGCCCATCACCCTGGCGGATGAGATCACTCTTCAGCCCGCGGACGGCCTGACCCTCTTCGTGGAGGGCGATGAAGACATCCCGGCGGATCAACGGAACCTCGCGTGGCGAGCGGCGGACCTGCTGTTGCAGACATGCGGCGTTCAGCGTGGCGTCCGAATCGCGATTCGCAAACGCATCCCCTCCCAGGCGGGGCTTGGGGGAGGCAGCACCGACGCGGCCGCCGTCCTGTACGGGCTGAATCGCCTCTGGGATCTTGGCCTGCCCCAGGAGGAACTGGAGAGGATCGGCCTTTCCCTGGGCGCGGATGTGCCGTTCTGCCTCCAGGGGGGACTGTGCTTAGCGGAAGGCGTGGGGGAGAAGCTGACCCGCCTGCCAAACGCGCCGCAGTGGCCGATGATCATCGTCAAGCCCTGCGACGGCCTCTCCACCGCGGAGGTCTATCGCGCCTGGCACCAGGAGGCGCACCGTGAAGCCGTACAGGAGGCCGCGCTTCTCGAGGCGGTTCACAAAGGGGACGCAAGCCTCCTTCCGGAACACCCCGGCAACGCCCTGGAATGGGTCAGCGCGGCCCAGAGGCCGAAGATCCCCGGGGCCATTCAGGCTTTGCAGGATCATGGCGCCGTGTGCGCGCAGATGTCCGGAAGCGGTTCCGCCGTTTTCGGGGTGTTCAAAGAAACGGAGACTCGGGATCGCGCCCTGGCCCGGCTGAAGGCGGCCTGGCCCTTCACCTGCGCGTGCGGCACCTGCGAAGAGAGCGTCACCGTTCTCTGACGGTTCAGAATTGTAAAATCTCGAGCGCAGACAGATCAGGGCGGGAATCATCGTGTATCATATCCTCAACCGAAACCGCATCACGGGAAAGGAGCGCATCTCAATGAAAAAGATCCTTGTGACCATCCTGACGGCGGCCCTTCTGCTGAGCTCGGCCACAGCCCTGGCCTCCTCCGCGCCTTACATGGTGGCCACCATCCTGGACTGGGACGGCCAGACCTACGACATCATCGAGGGCCAGTTCAAGTGTGTCGACGCGGTCACCTGCACCTACTATGCCATGCACAACTGGTACAATGACAGCGGGGATTACAGCGGCGCCATCGACGGGGCCGGGTATGCCGGGTTTCAGTACAATGAGGGGAAGACCTGGACCATTATGTCCATCTGGCACGGTCAGACCGGACGGGCGAAGATCGAATACGCTCCGGACAACGCGATCGCCGAACCCTTTGACGGGGAAGGCGTCGGCGTCCATGTGCTGGTGCCGTATTCATGGCAGCCCGGGACGTGGTACACCATGCGGATCGAAGCCATCACAGAGGGCGGCAAGACGTATTATGTGCAGTGGGTCAAACCGGAGAACGGAAGCTGGACCAAGACGGCGGTCATCTCCTTCAGCAAGCCGAACCTAGGCTTTACCTGGGACTGCTTCTTCCTGGAGGACTGGATCGGCAACGGCCTGCAGCGCTCCTGCCAGCTCCGGCGCTATTACGCCCGCAGGGCCGGGGACAGCCGCTGGGTTTCGCTGAGGGACTACCGGTTCTCCTGCGCGGACCCCAAAGCGATACACTATTCCTTCTGCCAGACCGATGAGGGCACTGTCTATATCCAGAGCGGCGGTGAAGGCTTCCCGGTGACGGAAGTCCCGGCCACGCTGACCGTTTTGCAGCCGACAGACCCGGGCAGCCGGTACAATCTGGGCCGCTGAGGCCGTGCCGGTCGGGATTCCGGCTTTTCCGCCCGGAATATTTCGGATAATCGCGAGAAAGCCCTTGACACACAAGGCCTCAGATGGTATCATAACCCGGTAAGCCGCTCGGGAGAGGTCTGTCAATCCGCATCTGCGGAACCTCGGGATCCCGGCGAGTATTGAACAGGAGGTGCTGCAATTCATGTACGCAATCATTGCAGCGGGTGGCAAACAGTATCGTGTAACCAAGGGTGACGTGATCTACATCGAAAAGGTGGATCAGGCGGACGGCAGCGAGATCAGCTTCGACGTGCTGATGGCCGGCGAAGGTGCTGACGTAAAGGTCGGCACACCGCTGGTGGACGGCGCGAAAGTCGTCGGCAAAGTGGTGAAGCAGGTCAAGGGCGAGAAGATCATCATCGGCAAGTACAAGAGCAAGAAGAACTACGATCGCAAGACTGGCCATCGCCAGCCCTACACCAAGGTGGAAATCACCGCGATCAACGCATAATGATCCGGGCGAAGCTCTGGCAGGACCGTGAAGGACGGTTCGCCGGGTTTGAACTCAAAGGTCATTCCGGCTATGCCGAAGAGGGCAGTGACATCGTCTGCGCGGCGGTGTCCGCTCTGGCCATCACCTGCGTCAACAGCATTGAGGCCCTTTGCGGAGTTCAGCCTTCCGTGGAAGGTGAGACCGCCGGGCACATGAAAGCGCTTCTCCCGCCCGGGATGAATGACGCGCAGCGGCATGACGCCCAGGTGATCCTCTCCGTGCTGCGGCAGGGGCTCGAAAGCATCGCCGAATCGTATCCGAAGAATGTACAGCTTTCCATAGTGAACGGAGGAAAACAGCCATGATGAAACTCAATCTTCAGTTCTTCGCCCATAAAAAGGGCATGGGCTCTACCCGCAACGGCCGCGACAGCGAGTCTAAGCGCCTGGGCCCGAAGCGCGCCGACGGTCAGTTTGCCCAGGGCGGCAACATCCTCGTGCGG
The DNA here is from genome assembly GCA_045226335.1 of Christensenellales bacterium. Taxonomy (GTDB): domain Bacteria; phylum Bacillota; class Clostridia; order Christensenellales; family Aristaeellaceae; genus RUG11272. Next base: position 18,741 of record JBGVCH010000081.1, read on the forward strand.
CAGCGCGGCACCAAGATCCATCCCGGCCTGAACGTCGGCATCGGCAAGGACGACACCCTGTATGCCAAGGTTTCCGGCACCGTGCGCTTCGAGCGCCTCGGCCGCGACAAGAAGAAGGTCTCGGTGTATCCCGTGACGGACGAAGCCGTCATCCAGTAAACCGGACAAAGCAAATCCCCCCGTGACTGGGGGGATTTCTTATGCCCGCGCCGCGGAGCGGAATCGTCAGAGCGTCGGGACAACGAAAGGCGGAACCTGGGGCAGGCCGTTCATCTGGGCCAGGAGGACCACAAGCCCCAGCGCGGCCATGTACAGGGCAAACCAGGCCAGGGAGACGCGTTTGATCAGCTTCATCATGAACTTGATGGCCAGGAAACCGGTGACGCAGGCGATGACCACGCCGATGCCGATGGGCATGATGTTTGTCTTCAGCGCTTCCATCATGGCCTCGTCCTTGAAGGCGCTGTAGCCTTCTTTCAGAAAGGCGGCCGCGATGGCGGGAGCGCTCATCATGAAGGAGAACTTCGCGGCGCCTTCCCGGGTGACGCCGCCGGCCACGCCGCCGAAGATGGTGGAGCCGGACCGGGATACGCCGGGCATCAGGCCAAGCCCCTGCATCACGCCCATCAGCAGGGCCTGGGGGATGGAGGGACTCTCTCTGCGGCAGCGGGTCTCACTCCAGCTCATGAGCTCCGTGACCAACAGCAGGACGGAGGAGATCAGGAAGGACACGCCTAGGAACCAGCCGCTGTCGAAGCCGTCCAGCACCTTTCCGAAAGCCAGATACACCCCAAGGGTCGGAAGCGACGCAATCAAGAGCAGCAGCAGGGTGCGGTTTTTGATGGGATGGGCCAGCATGTCGATCCAGTCCCGCCAGAAGATGACAAGCACAGGGATCAGCGTCCCGACGTGCATCATGATCTCAACAAGCTTGAACGAGTTGTCCTCGGCGCTGAGGTTCATCAGCTTGGACGCCAGCAGCATATGGCCGGAAGAGGATATCGGCAGGAACTCGCCCAGACCCTGCACCAGGCCCAGAACAGCCCCCTGGATCGGATTCACGGTTCGGTTCGCCTCCTTGTTTCGCAGATCACGATCCGATTATACCACAAGACCGATTGGTTGTCACGCGCAACTTCACAATCCCGTCGGATTGTGATAAACTTTACGGGCCGCCCCGTCCGGAACGGGGACGGATCATGCTCACGGGATAGCGCATTACGGAAAGAGAGGAAAAGCCATGGACAACCTCAAGCAGATCACAAACCCATATCTTCCCTTCTGGGAATACATTCCGGACGGCGAACCCTATGTCTTCGGCGACAGGGTTTATGTGTACGGGTCACACGACTTCTTCGGCGGCGACGTCTACTGCATGGGCGACTACATGGGGTGGTCGGCGCCGGTGTCGGACCTGGGGGACTGGCGCTGCGAAGGCGTGATCTACAGAAAAGACCAGGACCCGGAAAACGGCGATCTCCAGGGCAACCTCTATGCGCCGGACGTCACCGTCGGGCCGGATGGCCGCTATTATCTGTACTATGTGCTCAGCAACCGCGGCATCGTCTCGGTGGCGGTGAGCGACAGTCCGGCCGGACCGTTTGCCTTCTACGGATATGTGCACTATCCGGACGGCACAAGGCTCGGGGAACGCCCGGGAGATGAACCGCAGTTTGACCCGGGCGTGCTGACGGAGGGATCGGTCACCTACCTGTACACCGGCTTCTGCGGTCAGGGGGACAAATCTCGCCACGGGGCCATGGCGACGGTGCTGGACGCGGACATGCTGACCGTCCTGGAAGCGCCGCGGTTCATCGCCCCCGGCTCAGCCTACAGCGAGGGCACGGAATACAAAGGCCACGCCTTCTTTGAGGCGCCGTCCATCCGGAAGCGCGGCGACACATACTACTTCATTTACTCCTCCGAAAAGTGCCATGAGCTCTGCTGGGCCACCAGCAGGAAGCCGACGGAAGGCTTCCGGTACGGCGGGGTCATCGTCAGCGGCTGCGATCAGGGCATCGACACTTACAAGCCCGCGGACAAACCCATGTTCTACACGGCCAACAACCACGGCAGCATTGTGGAGATCATCGGCCTGTGGTATGTCTTCTATCACCGCCACACCAACGGCACCAACTACAGCCGGCAGGGCTGCCTGGAGCGCTTGACCATCAAGCCGGACGGCAGCATCGTGCAGGCGGAGATCACCTCCTGCGGCGGCAAAGATACGCCGCTGCGGGGCGAGGGATACTACCCGGCCTACCTGGCCTGCCAGCTCTTCACGCAGACGGAGGTCATCTACATGCCCTGGTCCGGCTGGATGGACGACCGGTTCCCGAAGATCACACAGACGGCCAGCGATGACCAGGAGCTGATCGGATACATCGCCAACATGCGCGACGGCGCCACCGCCGGCTTCCGCTATTTCGACTGCAAGGACGTCTGCGGGATCAGCATCCACACCAAAGGGTACGCTTCCGGGCGCATGGACATCCGGACGGCCTGGGACGGGGAAGTCATCGGCAGCGTTCCGGTGAACTACGCCAACGTCTGGCAGGAAGCCCGGGCGGATCTTCGCGTTCCGGACGGTGTCCAGGCGCTGTACTTCACCTTTGTCGGCCGCGGCCATATGCAGTTTGCGGGGTTCACCCTGCACACCGCGTCGGAGGAAGCATGCCAAAGAAATCCGGATTTTGTGCTGGGATTTGATTGATTTTTCGCGGAACTTGTATTATGCTTAGCAGGCGGGTTTCCGCAAAGACAGGAATGGAGGACGATTCCATGCACTACTTCGAGGAATGGCTTCTGCCTGAGGAACGCGGTCTGATTCCTTACACAGAAACCATGACCGGTTTTGTGAAATTCATCACGGAAAAGTACCCGGACCACGTCGCGCTCTCTGATCCGACGAAGTCTGTCACATACGCTGAGATGGGGGAGAGGATTGCCCGCCGCCGGCAGTTCCTCGCCGAAATGGAGATCCCCGCGGGGAGCAACATCGGCCTGTTCGACGTCAACAGCATTGACGAGGTGGAATGGTTCCTGGCCGTCACCTCATTCGGCTGCACCGCTGTAATGATCCCGGCGCAGCTCTCTCCGGAAGTCCTGGCCGGCGCTTCCAGACTGTACCAGCTCAAGCTGATCCTGGCCGGCGAAGCGGTCATGGCCAAGACTTCCCTGGCTCCCGTGCCGGTCAAACCCATGGCGTCCATGGCGGAAACCCAGGCCCCGGCCGTTGAAACCAAGAAGAAGGACCGCGCTGCCATTTTCTTCACCGGCGGCACCACCGGCGCGCCCAAAGGCGTCGTGCTGAACAACGGCGCCATGGTCCGCGGCCCATACAACGGTATCTACCGCCCGAAGACCACCATCTTCAACCAGGTCGCCGTGACAGCGCTGCCTCTGACCCACGTCTTCGGCATGGTCTTCAGCACGCTGACGATCCTCTACACCGGCGGCCATGTGGGCATGTGCGCTCAGATGAAGGACCTGTTCAAAGAAATGATGCGGGTTCACCCTAATGTCATGATCGCGGTTCCGGGTATGGCCGACATCATGCTCACCGTTGCCAGGACTCGCGGCATCGGCGTCCTGGGCGGCAACCTCAAGCTGATCGTCTGCGGGGCCGCGCCGGTTCCGCCGCGTCTGCGCACCAGCTTCAAGGAGTTTGACATCGAGGTCCTTGCGGGTTACGGACTGACGGAATCCAGCAACCTGGTCTGCGGCAACTTCGAAATGGACGATTATCCTTCCTCCGTCGGTATGCAGTATCCTGAGCAGGAGAAGCGGCTGGTGGACGGCGAACTGCAGGTTCGCGGCGATATGCTCTTTGACGGCTACTGGAACGACCCGGCCAGGACAGCCGAGGTGTTCACGGAGGACGGCTGGTTCAGGACGGGGGACCTGGCCCGCTTTGACGAGAAGGGCATGATCTACATCGTCGGCCGCAGCAAGAACCTCATCATCCTTCCGAACGGCGAGAACGTCTCCCCGGAGGAAGTCGAGGAAGTCTACTATCGCAGCAACCTGGTCAAGGATTGCCTGGTTTACGAGGATGAGATCGCCGGCACGCCGGCCATCGTGATGGAAGCGCAGCCCGCGGAAGGTGTCGCCGATGACGCCATGATGGAAGACATCCGGAAGATCACCGCAACCTTGCCGACCACCATGCGTCCGGCAAGGATTACCGTCCGGCACGAGGATTTTGCCAAGAGTCCAAGCATGAAAATCATCCGCGGAAAGGGGAATGGCGCGAAATGACACCTGAGCTCGAAAAACTGCTGTCCATCCTGGGGGAGGTCGCTCCCAATGTCGACGCCGGTTCCGTGACCCTGGATTCCAGTCTGACGGCTGATCTCGGCCTGAACTCTCTGAGCATCATGCTGCTGGCCATGTCCATCGAGGATGCCTATGGCTTCGAGTTTGACGATGACGCCAGTTTCGAGACCGTGCGCGACGTCTGTGAGTACATCAAGGCACACAAAACCGTGAACTGATCTTTCTGCAGGGAAGCGGCTTGCGTAATCGGCACGGTTCGTGTAGAATAGGGAAGGGTCGAACGAAAACAGTCCCGATCGTGAGATCCGGGCTGTTTTTCTTCCAAAGATCAAAGTCCGCAGCGTTCTATGCCGGAGGTGTGCGATGGATTCGTTCGTCGATGCGAGAGATTACAGCCTTCTGGACCGGGATCCGTATACTTTTTTCGTCCTGCGGAGAATCGTGGGCGGGGACTGCCGGCTGCTTCTGTCGGATCATGAATCGCTGATCATCTGCTATACCGGCGAGCCGTATCCGGTTTGGGTCTGGACAGCCGACGGCGCGTCTCTGGACCTGATGGAGGAGGCATATAGCCTGATCAAGGCGCACGACCTGCTCGGGCCGTCGCAGCGGCTCAACGTCAAGTATGATTTCGCCGGATACCTGATGAACAGGGCCGCGAAAGACGGTATCCACAGCACGATTTCTACCAATATGTTTGCCTATGACTGTCCGGAGCCCAAAGCGCCGTCCGTCACGGCAGACGGCTGGATTCACCGCTGCACGGACCGGGATCTGGATGAACTGACCCAGTTCCTCGCAGTTTTCCATCAGGAAATCGGCATCGATCAAAAAAGCATGGATGATTACCGAATCGACGCCGCCAAACACATTGAGACCGGGAACATGTTCCTGTGGCGGGACAGCAGGGGAAACAGCACGGCGAGCTGCAAATTTGCCCAGAACGGCAGGATGGCGTCCATCAACCTGGTCTTCACACGGCCGGAGTACCGTCGTAAGCATTACGCCGAGAATCTGGTCTATCAGGTGACGAAACTGGTTCATGAATCCGGCTGCATCCCGATGCTGTACACCGACGCGGATTACGTGGCCTCGAATGCTTGTTACGAGAAAATCGGCTATGTGCTGCGCGGAAAGCTCTGCACGGTTATGATCACGGCTCAGGCCCTGTGACGGACAGCCTGGATGCAGATTCGATCATGGGGGATATAGATACAACTATTCGCTAAACCATAGTTTTACGAATAGTTTAGGGCTTTTTTGGGGGGTTCTGAGGCAAAATGGCTGAATCAGGCGTTAACTATCGCGAAACCATCGATCAGCGGCGAATCGTCGCGATCCGGGAAATCTGCCGTGAATTGCCGCAGGCCTGCGGAGATTTTTTACGCAGCATCGCGGTGACAACCGGAACATTCACACGGCTGGCCTATGCCATGGACCTTCGGACATTCTTCTCGTTCCTTCACACGGAGAGAGTCCGGTTCGCCGACAAGAAGCTGGTTCTTCTGGATGACACCGATCTGGCCGCCGTCACGGCCTCTGATCTGACAGCTTATACCGAGTATCTGACCTATTACATCCGTGAAGCCGATCTGGAACAGGATAATCCCCGAGCCTTCGTGAATCACGAGATCTCCATCAAGCGCAAGCTTTGCTCCATCCGCGCCTTCTACGATTATCTCTACCAGTCCCAGCGGATCCCGGCCAACGTGACGCTGCTGGTCCAGCTGCCAAAGATTCACGAAAAACCCATCCTGCGCCTCAGCAAGGAGGAAGTCCGGCGCATGCTGCACCAGGCGGAGACCGGCGAAGGCATGACGGATCACCAGCGGGATTACCAGAAAATAACAGCGAACCGTGATTATGCAATGCTGATGCTGTTTCTCGGAACCGGCATCCGGGTCAGCGAGTGTGTCGGCATCAATCTCTCCGACGTCGATTTTGAGGATAATGCGTTTATTGTTACCCGAAAAGGCGGCAATCAGGTCGTCTTGTATTTCCCGCCCGAGGTGGCCGAGGCGCTGATGGCCTACTATGAGGAGCGCGTTCGGATCGAGGCGCTACCCGGGCACGAGGACGCTTTCTTCCTGTCCATGCAGCGCAAGCGCATCACCCAGCGCGCTGTGCAAAACCTGGTTAAAAAATACGCACGGGTCGCGGCGCCGCTGAAGCCCAGGATCAGCCCGCACAAGCTGCGCTCCACCTTCGCCACGAACCTGTACAACGAGACCGGCGACATCTACCTTGTGGCGGATGTGCTTGGGCACAGCTCTGTGGATACCACCCGAAAACACTATGCCGACATGACGGATGCCCGGCGGCGCACGGCTGTTGAGTATGTCCATCTGCCTTCCAAAGAGCAGCAGGACGACGCTCAGCCGAACCATCCCGCCGAGCCGCGGGATGCGAACGAAAACAGGCCCGGATGATGGGAATTCCCACATCCGGGCCTGTCCGTTTTCTTTTCAGGATGAATCACGGGTTTGCGCTTCGGTAGAGCGCCGCGGCCCGGTCCAGGATCCGGTTGGCCAGCTCCCGCTTGCTCATCATTGGCAGTTCGTCGATGCCTTCTGACGTGATCAGGGCCGCAATGTTGGTGTCCACGTTGAATCCCGCGCCGGGCTTCGTGACATCGTTGGCCACGATCATGTCCAGATGTTTGGAGGCCAGTTTCTTTCGGGCGTTGTCCAGGACATTCTCGGTCTCCGCCGCGAAGCCGATCAGGACTTGTCCCGGGTGTTTGGCCTCCCCCACCGCTTTGGCGATATCCGGGTTTTCCACCAGCGTCACCGTCAGCGGCTCCCCTTTTTTCTTTTTGAGTTTCTGATCGTACTGCCGTTCAAACCGGTAATCCGCCGGAGCGGCTGCCTGAATGACGATATCCATCTCAGGCGCGCGTTCGGTAACGGCTCGATACAGATCCATGGTGGATTCCACACCGCAGACTTCCACGCCCGCCGGCAGATCCGCCGTTGTCGCGCCTTTCACCAGCAGGACCTCAGCCCCGCGGGCTCTGGCGGCCTCCGCTAGGGCAAACCCCATCTTCCCGGAGGAATCGTTGCTCAGGAAGCGCACAGGATCCAGCCGTTCCCTGGTGGCACCGGCGGTGACCATCACCCTGAGGCCCTCCAGGTCCCGGGGTACTGAGAGCAGCCGCTCGATCTCCGACAGGATCGCTTCCGGCTCACTCATCCGGCCGGCGCCGGTGTCTCCGCAGGCGAGATAGCCTCCCTCCGGCCCGATGAAGTGCACACCGCGCTCCCGAAGGACGGCGGCGTTGTGCTGCGTCGCCTCCGCTGTCCACATGCCGGTGTTCATGGCCGGGGCCAGCAGCACAGGAGCTTTGGTGGCCAGTACGGTGGTGGACAGCATGTCGTCCGCGATGCCGCAGGCCATCTTGGCCATGATGTTGGCGGTGGCCGGCGCGATGACAAAGAGATCGGCCGCTTTCGCCAGGGCGATATGCTCCACTTCCCACGTCTCCGGCCTCGCAAAAGTGTCGGTGACCACGGGATGATTGGACAGCGTCTCAAAGGTCAGAGGCGCCACAAAACGGGTGGCGTTTTCCGTCATGATCACATGGACGGCGGCGCCTTTCTTCCGGAGCGCGGACGTGAGGGTGCAAGCTTTATAGGCCGCGATGCCTCCCGTCACGCCGAGAACGACCGTTTTGCCTTGGAGGTTCATGCTTCTGTACTGCTCTCCTCATCCTCCCGGGCGACCCGCTCATAGGTGATCAGTCCCCGGTCGATTTCCTCAACAGCCACGCGAAGGGGCTTGGTGGTCTGGTCGGTGACATCCATGATCATGGGCTGCGCGCCGGAAACCAGCTGGCGGCCGCGCTTGGATGCTTCCACCACCAGGGTATAGCGGGAATCCGCGTTCTCCAGCAGCTGCAGAACATTGGGCTCAACAATGGACATGACGGTTCCTCCTCTGACTCTCTTCAGTCGTCCAGTTCGATGATGCAGCGGGTGGTCCGCCGCTTTTCGGCGTCAACAATGGCCTTCAGGATGCGGGCAGCCTCCTCTGGCGAATCACCGTTGACGACCGTGTATTGATAGTGACACAGCTGAGGGATCTCCTCCCGGGCGTTCCTCAGCCTGCGCTCGATCTCTTCCTTCGCGTCGGTGTTCCGCCCCTCCAGGCGCCTGCGGAGTTCCGCGTAGGAAGGCGGAAGGATAAACACCGAGACCGCGTCGGGCTTTGCCTTCATGACCATGGCGGCGCCTTGGACATCGATGTCCAGCAGCACATTGCCGCCCTGTTCCAGGATCTTGTCAACCTCCGATTTCAGCGTGCCGTAGCGGTGCCCGTGCACATGGGCGTGTTCCAGGAAAGCGCCTTCCTCCACCAGCTTGTCGAAGGCCGCGTCATCCAGGAAATGATAGTGCACGCCGTCTTTCTCCCCTTCCCGCGGCGCGCGGGTGGTGGCGCTGACGGAAAAGCGGAAAGAATCATCCTGTGACAGCAGCAGACCGGCCAGCGTTCCCTTGCCGGCGCCGGAAGGTCCCGAGAGGACCAGCAGCATCCCCTTCCTGATTTCTCTCATGGCTTCCTCCTTAGGATCAGATCGCGTCGTCCTGCTCCAGACGGGACGTGATGGTTTCGGGCTGCAGCGCGGAGAGCACGATGTGATCCGAGTCCGTTACCACCACCGTCCGGGTTTTGCGCCCCGCGGTGGCGTCGATGGCGCGGCCGCTGTCTTTCGCGGCCTGGATCATCCGTTTGGTCGGCGCGGCCTCCGCGGAAACCACCGCCACCACACGGCGGGCGGACAGGCTGTTGCCGAAGCCCACATTGACCATCTTCACAGGCCATCACTCCACATTCTGCACCTGTTCCCGGATCTTCTCGATCTCGCTCTTCAGCTCCACCACCAGCTGCGCGATCTTCGCGTCGTTGGCCTTGGAGCCGATGGTGTTGGCCTCCCGGTTCATCTCCTGGGTCAGGAAGTCCAGCTTTTTGCCGACCTCGCCCTGCGCCCCCATGTACGTGCGGAACTGGGATATGTGGCTTTCCAGGCGGGAGAGCTCCTCGTCGATGGCGCAACGATCCGCGAAGATCGCCACTTCCTGGGCGATCAGCGTGGGATCTACGGCGTCGTCGAGCAGTGTCTGGATCCGCTCATGCAGACGCCTGCGATACTCCGCCGGCACCTCGGGCGCACGCAGGAGGATCTCCCGGCGAAGCGCCTCCACCGCGTCCAGGTGAAAGGTCAGGTCTTCGCACAAGCGCCGACCTTCGGCGGTGCGCATCTCCTTGAGGCGATCACACGCGCCGTTCAGCGCGTCTTCCGCGAGCCGTCGCACCAGATCCTCATCGTAGCCAGCGTCCTCGACGGCCAGCACACCGTCCAGTGCAAGCAGGGCTGAAAGACCAACCTCCCGCGGAACCACCGCGCCGGGAACGGACAACTCGCCCAGCTCAGCGGCGGCCCGCAGATACGCCTTCGCGAGATCCTGATCCACCCGAACGGTGACGTCTGAAGCGCCTTCCCGCTTCACGTTCAGGAAGACATCCACGTGACCGCGGCGGATCCTGCGCTGAAGAACGCCCCGCACCACATCGTCGAGAAAAGAGAGTTTCTTGGGCAGCCTGCACGCGACGTCCAGGAATCGATGATTCACCGTTTTGAGTTCAGCGGTGACTTCATATCCCGATTCCGCCGCGGCGCCTTTGCCATAGCCGGTCATGCTGAGCAAGCTTCCCACCCCTCTCTGCGCAAGCGATTATACCATGATTGCGATGGCCTGTCAATTTTCTTTGGCAGCCTCGCGCTGATGCCGCTCGATCTGGTCATTCAGCAGGTTGATGTCCCCGCAGCCCATGGTCAGGGCCAGATCACCTGGCCGGAGATGTGCCCGCAGCCAGGCTTCCGCGTCATCGAAGGAGGGGGTCAGATGCGCGTCGATGCCGTGTTCCCGCATACCCCGCACAAGCATACCGCTGTTGATGTCCCCGGGATCCTTCTCCCGCGCTGCGCAGATGTCGGTCACGATCGTGGTGTCCGCCGCTTCCGTGCAGGTCAGGTAGTCGTTGAAGAGCGCCTTGACGCGGCTGAAGGTGTGGGGCTGCATGACCGCCACCAGCCGCCCCTTGCAGCGCTTGCGGGCCACGGACAGCGCGTTCCGCATCTCCGCGGGATTGTGCCCGTAGTCATGGAACATCTCCGCTCCGTTCAGTTCGCCGGTCTTCTCAAACCGCCTGTGGGTGCCGCGGAAGTCCCCGACGGCGGCTATGGCCCGCTGCATGTCGCAGCCGGCCTCAAACGCCGCGGCCAGGGCGGCCATCGCGTTCTCCGCGTTGAACAGGCCGGGCACCTGAAGGCGGACCTCCCCCACCGCCTCTTCGCCATGCATCAGCGTGAAGGCGGCGTGCCCCTCGTCGTCTTCCCGCAATTCAGCGGGATGCCAGTCGCAGGAATCCGTCAGGCCAAAGGTGACCGTTCGGCAGGAAAGCCCCGCGAACTGCCGCATGATGCGCGGATCAGTGCCTTTTCCGATGGCCACGCCATCCAGCGGCAGCAGGTGCAGGAAGCGCCCGAATGTCTCTTCGATCTCGTCGATGTCCCGGTAGCAGTCCAGATGGTCCGCGTCGATGTTCAGCACCACCGCCATGTCCGGGTTCATTTTCAGGAAAGAGCGGTTGAACTCGCAGGCCTCCGCCAGAAAGATGCCGCCATGGCCGACGCGGGTCGAGCCGCCCACGGCGTCCAGCTTGCCGCCGATATGGATGCTGGGATCCTTCCCGCACGACATGAGCACCTGGGCCAGCATTGCGGTGGTGGTGGTCTTGCCATGGGCCCCGCACACCGCGATGCCGCAGGAAGCCGTGTCCATCAGCTGCCCCAGCAGGGACGCGCGCTCCATGCTGGGAATCCCCAGCCGTGCCGTCTCCGCGCGCTCCGGGTTGTCCTTCGCGATGGCCGCCGAGTAGACCACCAGATCCGCGCCATGGACGTTTTCGGCCCGATGCCCGATGGCCACGCGGATCCCGGCACTGCGCACGTCGCCGATGAGATAGCCCTCATCGCGGTCCGATCCCGTGACAATATACCCCTGATCCACCAGCATTTTGGCCAGGCCCGACATGCTGGAGCCGCCGATGCCGATCATATGAATGCGTTTTCCGGCAAAATCCCGGATGTTCGGTTCGCTCAGCAAGACCATCACCTCCAGTTGACAAGCTTTGTCACGCGCCCAGCTTCATGCGCTGGTTGGCTTCCTCGGCAAAAGCGTTCCACTCTTCCAGCGGAAGAAGCGTGATGCTGCCGAAGGGAGCGTCCAGCAGCGCTTCGACACACCTCCGGCTGTCGTCCATCAGGGCCAGCAGCTGGGCCGGATCGGTCTTTCTGCCGGCGTGGGCATCCCCCACAAACAGCCGCGCCGCGTCGTACCAGCAGGCGTTGAGCAGGGTCAGCACGGGCTTGAAGGGTTCCTGCACGACCGGCCGTGTGACCTCGGCCGCCCTGCAGGCTTTCTCCGCGGCCTCAAGCAGCGGCTGAAACGCTTCCGCCAGGGCATCCTGATAGCAGACCCGGACGAAGGCGCTCTCCGTGCGATCCAGCAGAGGCATCAGCATGCACATGAAACTGAGGTCGTCCCACTGGAAAGGCAGGAACCTGCTCAGGATCAGGTTCATCTTCCGCAGCGGCTCGGTTACCTCTTCCGCGGCTTTTCCGGCGCGTTCGGCCGCGGCGGCCGCCCTGCGCTGACAGATGGTGCGGAGCACGTCTTCCTTGCTGACAAAGTGATGATAAAACCCGCCCTTGCTGCCATGAATCACGTCCAGGATGTTCTGGATGCTGGTTTCGTCATAGCCCTTGCTACAGAACAGGCGTTCCGCTACCTGAAGGATTTCCTGTTTTGTTTCGTCTCCCTTACGCATGGCAAACCTCAATCCGTTCAGATTTCACGGGTCGCTTCCCGGAGCCAGGCCGCTTCCTCGGCAGGCAGCAGCGGTGCGATCGTCTCACAGACCTGCCGGTGATAGGTGTTCAGGAGTCCGCGTTCCTCCTCCGTCATCAGAGACGGATCAATGGCGTCCAGATCAAAGGGCACCATGGTGAGGTACTCCAGGTGGAGGAATCGCCCGTATGCGGTGGTCTCCGTCTCACAGACGACGGTCAGACTTTCGTGCCGGATCCCGAACTTTCCTTCCTCGTAGTAGCCGGGCTCATCGCTGGTGATCATGCCAGGCTCCAGCGCCGTGATCTGCCTGAAATCCGAGGCGCGCCAGCGGAAAGCCTGCGGACCTTCGTGAACACTCAGCACATAGCCCACACCGTGGCCGGTGCCGTGGTTGTAATCCAGTCCCAGCGCCCAGAGGGGTTCCCGGGCCAGGTAGTCCAGGGAAAGCCCGGAGCAGCCGTACCGGAACTTCGCCGCGCCAAGCCTCAGGTGGCCTTTCAGCACCAGGGTGAACATGCGGCGCTCTTCCTCCGTCACCGACCCCATGGCGAAGGTGCGGGTGATGTCCGTGGTGCCCTCCAGGTAGTGACCGCCCGTGTCCGCCAGCAGCAGGCCTTTGGGTTCGATGGCCGCGTTGCTCTCCGGCGTGGCCCCGTAGTGAATGATGGCCGCGTGGGGACCGTAGGCCACGATGGGATGGAAGCTGGGGCCGAGATAGCCGGGCTGCTCATTTCGCAGGGATTCCAGCTTGTCCGCCACGGAGAATTCGGTCATGGGGATCCGGCCCGCGTTCTTTTTCAGCCAGTACATGAGCCGCGTGACCGCGACGCCGTCCTTGATGTGGGCCTGCCGGAAATTGGCGACCTCCGTCGGGTTCTTCGCGGCCTTGGGCAGCATGGTCAGTTCAGGCTTGTCCAGCACCGTGACCTGCTCAGGCACCGCGTCGTACAGCGCGCTGTTGACGGTGTTGAGGTTCATCAGCACGGTCTTTCCGCCGGGAATGTCCCGGACAGCGTCCGCGATCGTGTCATAGGGCCGAATCTCGACGCCGTCTTCCGTCAGGTGGGCCGAAATCTCAGGGCTGAGCACCGCGGGGTTCACGAACAGCGCCGCCCAGTCGGCCGTGACCATCGCGTAGGAGAGCACCACCGGTGTGCAGGCGACGTCATGACCCCGGAGATTCATCAGCCAGCAGATGTCCATCAGCGACGAGAGCACCATAACGTCCGCCTTCTCCGCGGCCATCTTCTGCCGGATCTCCCGCAGCTTCTCCGCACGGCTCTTTCCGGTATACTGCACGCCGAGCTCAAAAACCGGCTCCGCGGACATGGCCGGACGATCGGCCCAGATCTGCCCCACCAGGTCCAGATCTGTGCGGACCTCGCAGCCCTTCTGCTCGGCGATTCGCCTGTAGTTCCTGCAGGCCGCGGCCGTGACCGTGCGTCCGTCGAAGGCCAGGACATCGCCGGCCACGAGCTTTTCCTTCAGGAAGTCCTGAATCGCCGGCACCCCGGGCTCTCCGGATTTCATCAGGGTAAAGCCGCTGTCCTGCAGCTGCATGCCGGCCTGCAGGAAATAGCGGCCGTCGGTCCAGAGTCCGGCCCAGTCAAGGCTTACCAGCGCGGTTCCGGCGCTCCCCGTAAAGCCTGTCAGATAGCGACGGCACATGAAGTGCTCCCCCACGTATTCGGAGGCGTGAAAATCATCCGTCGGAACCAGATACCAGGTGACACCGGCCTGCCGCATGGCGGCCCGGAGATCATTCAGTTGCTCTCTCATGGCTTCATGCCGTTTCCTTTCAAAATGATAAGGGTACTGCAGGTGAAATTATAGCAAAACCGACCTCGGATTGCAAGCGCCGGAGTCGGTTTGCAGCGGATTTTCCAGACCAAAGTTTGTTTGTCATCGCCAATACTTCTGATCCAGCTCGCGGAACTGAATGGCCTCCGCCACGTCCTGCGTGATGATCTGCGGATCGCCCCGGAGATCGGCAATGGTCCTGGCCACCTTCAGCACGCGTCCGTAGGCCCGCATGCTCATGCCCATGCGCTCCACGGCCATGTGCAGCAGGGTCTCGGCGTTGGAATCCAGCGCGCAGTATCGGCGGCTCATGCGCGCGTCCAGCTGCGCGTTGCAGTGGATCTTCTCCCCGCGATAGCGCTGCTGCTGAATCTCTCTCGCCTTCCGGACCCGCTCGGCTACCGTGGCGGAGGATTCCGTCGGCCGGTGCTGGTTGATCTCCCGGACCGGGACAGCGTCCACCTCGATCTGGATGTCGATGCGGTCCAGCAGCGGGCCGGAAACCCGGTCCAGGTAGCGGCGGATCTCGTTCTGGCTGCAGCGGCATTGACGCGTCTTGCTGCCGTAATACCCGCAGGGGCATGGATTCATACTGGCTACCAGCATGAAACTGCTCTGATACTGGGCCTGGTTGTGAACCCTGGTGACGGAGACCATGCCGTCTTCAAGCGGTTGACGCAGGGCTTCCAGTGCCTGACGGCTGAATTCCGGCAATTCGTCCAGGAACAGCACCCCGTTGTGGCTCAGGGACACCGCGCCCGGCATGGCGTTGGTTCCGCCGCCGATGAGACTGGCCACGGACGCGGAGTGGTGCGGCGCGGAGAAGGGCCGGGTCGCCATCAGTCCGGCGCCGGGCTGCAGCTTGCCGGCGATGGAGTGGATCCGGGTCGTCTCCAGGGCCTCCTCAAAGGTCAGGGGCGGGAGGATCCCCGGCAGGCAGCGGGCCAGCATGGTTTTGCCGGAGCCCGGGACGCCCACCATGAGCATGTTGTGACCACCGGCCGCGGCCACTTCCAGGGCCCGCCTCGCGCCCAGCTGACCCTGCACCTGGTTCAGGTCCATCAGCGGCTTGCTGTCGTGCAGGATCTCCTGGTACGTCCGCTGGATCTGAACGGGGATGTGCTCGATCCCCTGCAGGTGCCTCACCACCTGATAAAGGTTTCTCGCGGGATAAACCCGGATGCCCTGGATACAGGCGACTTCCTCCGCGTTCCCCTCCGGCAGGATAATGTCGCAGATCCCGTTCTCGCTGGCCGCGATGACCATGGGCAGTGCCCCGCGGACCGGCTGCAGGGTCCCGTCCAGCAAGAGCTCGCCGATCATCAGGGTTTTGCTCATGTCCATGTCGGGAAGCTGCCGGGTCGCGGCCAGCACACTGCAGGCAATGGGGAGGTCAAAGGCCGGGCCTTCCTTCCGCACGTCCGCCGGAGCCAGGTTCACGGTCAGTCTGGCCACGGGCATGGTAAAGCCTGAGTTGGTGATGGCCGCGCTGACGCGGTCCCGGCTCTCCTTGACGGAGGCGTCCGGCAAACCGATGATCTCCAGCGAGGGTACCCCGTTGGCAGCGTAAACCTCCACCGTCACCGCGAAACCGGTGACGCCGTTGAGGCCGTATCCAAGCGCCCGGGCCAGCATCGATCCTATCCCTCCCCGTTCTGACAGCGGACGTCGTCTGTCCGCCGTTTTCCTTTGCGACCGTCAGAATTTCGTGTTTGCTGAGTGATTGCCTTGCCTTCAGGGAATCAGCTCTCCCCCATCGTCCTGCTCGTTCGGCGCCGCGGGTTCCGGCAGCGGCGGAAGGTCCTCCAGGGATTCGATGCCGAAGTGGCTGAGGAAGCTGTCCGTCGTGCCGTAGAGGATGGGCCGGCCCAGGGTCTCTTTCCGGCCCAGTTCCATGATCAAGCCTTTGTTGACCAGCGTCTGCACGGAATAGTCGCACTTCACGCCGCGCACCTGCTCGATCTCCGCTTTGGTCACCGGTTGGCGGTAGGCGATCACCGCCAGGGTCTCCATGATGGCCTGGCTGAGGCTTTGCTTTTGCACAGGCTGCAGGAGGTGTACCACGTCCATGGCGTACAGGGGCCGGGTCATCAGCTGCACATGCTCGCCAAAGATCCGCAGCATCAGCCCCCGCTGGCCGAAATCATACTCGTCCCGTAGCTCTTTCAGCGCGGTCATCAGCGCAGCGGGTTCCACGTTCAGCGCCCGGCTGAGATCCTGCAGCCGGACCGCGTCGCCGGCCACATACAGGACCGCTTCAATGCGCCCTTTCAGGCAGCCCTCCTGCTCAAGGGTTTCGTCAGGCATTCCCGTCCACAACCTTTCTGCCGCTGCCCTGGATCAGCACGATGTCTCCGCAGACCGTGTCCTGCATGGCCCGGACCCTTCCGAGACGCATCAGTTCCAGCAGGGCCAGGAAGAGCGTCACCACTTCTTCCCGGGTCGGCGCGCTGCTGAAGGCTTCCTCAAAGCGGAGTTTCCGGCGTTTTTTCAGGCTCTTCAAAATGGTGAGCATGCACTCCTGCACGCTGTGTTCATCCCGCCGGATGTCCCGGGCCGCATACCGGTTCTCCTCCGGCAGGCCGTCCGCGGCGGGCTTGCGGGCCAGGATCCCCTGAAACGCGGCCACCAGGCCCTCCAGCGTGAGTCCCACCAGTTCCGTCTCCTGCGGCGGCAGCGGAAACTCATCCGGCAGCTTCGTATAGATCGCCTTCGCCGCGTTCTCGAAGCCCTGCATGGCGGTGGCTGTCTCCTTGAAGCGCCGGTATTCCTCCAATTGCCGGATCAGCTCTTCCTCCGGGTCCACTTCCCCTTCCTGAACTGCTGGAGGCCTGGGCAGCATGGCCCGGCTTTTGATCTCCAGCAAGGTCGCCGCCATCACCAGAAACTCGCTGGCGTCATCCATGTCCAGGTCCGGCGCGCTCCGGACCAGCGCGATATACTGGTCCGTGATCTGGCTGACAAAGATGTCCCGGATATCCACCTGGGCCTTCGTCACCAGGTGCAGCAGCAGGTCAAGCGGCCCGTCGAAGTCTTTCAGACGAAAGTTCATTGCCATTTACTGACCTCTTTGCTTATCCAAATATGCGCAAAAACAGAGACTTCAATCCATTGTATATCGGTTCATAAACATAGCCGAGCAGTGTGGATATAATCCCGGTAAGCAATAGAATAATCGTTACGATTTGAATAATGTTGAGAACTTGTCTGGTCAATCGGATTTTTCCGTTTGACATTCCCTGAATGAAACGAAAACCGTCCAACGGCGGAATCGGAAGAAAATTGAACAATGCAAGATACAGGTTAATCTGTGCTACTACCTGAAAAAAGAACTGCAAGTAGATGAAAGCAGGAATTCTCATATACTCGGATAAGATACCCGGATGAAGCATATAGAATTCTTTTCTGCAAAATGAGAAGTCCATGATTCCGGTATTGACGGCATAGTAAGGTACATCATAGTATACTGATGGTGAAAACACAATGTGGTCATTCCAGAGAACGCGATTAAGCAAGACGGACATAGCCAAAAACATGATAAACAGAATCAGGTTCATGGCAATGCCTGCCAGTGATACAAGAATAAACCCGAGACGTTGGTGCCGGAAATTGCGAGGATTAATCGGCACAGGCTTAGCCCAGCCAAAACGGAACAGAATCATGGATACAGTTCCGAGAGGATCCAGGTGTTTGGCCGGATTAAGTGTGAGTCTCCCCAACATTTTTGCAGTTGGATCGCCACACCAAAGTGCTACAAAGCCATGGGCATTTTCATGCAGTATCAGACTGATCAGGATAGCAAAAATAAGGATGACATAATACAATATTGCATTGGTTGGGTTGATCTGAAAGCGTGTGATAATGGCTTCAAAATCTCTGAACATGGTATCTCCTCTGTTGTGTCCCGTTCTGTCTCATCCGACCAAGCGGATGGTGCCCTCATCCGCGTCCATCCGATACGTCCTCCCGAGGCAGAGCGTCAGCTTGTCTTTCATGTGGCCGGCCTGCAGGTTTTTGATCACAGGCACCTTGACGCGTGCCGCGATCTGCTCCAGGAGGTCATCCACCGAGAAGCAGTTGGAATGGTCGTACTCCTCGTTGCAGTCCGTGAATCCGCCGAAGATGATACCGGCGCACTCCGTGAACTTACCGGCCTGGAACAGCTGCTGAAGGTAGCCGTCGATGTGGTAGCTGTACTCCCCGACATCCTCCAGGAACAGGAGCTTGCCGCGGACATCCAGCTCGTTGGGGGTGCCGCAGGCCGACGCCAGCAGGTTCAGGTTCCCGCCCACCAGGATGCCCTCCGCCGTCCCGGACCGCAGGCCCACCAGCGGCGAGCCGTCAATGTTGATCAATTCTCTATCGGGCTGTCCCGTGATGGCGTGCATCAGGCTCGCGACGTTGGACTCCGCGATGCCGCCGATGGGCATGGGGCCGTGAAATGTCGCCAGCCGGCAGCGCTGATGAAGGGCGGTGTGCAGAACGGTGATGTCGCTGTATCCGATGAAGGTCTTCGGGTGCTGCCGGATCATGTCCCAGTCCGCCAGCTCCACCATCCGGTTGCAGCCGTATCCACCCTTGACGCACCAGATGCCGTCGATGCGGTCATCCGCAAAAGCGCGGTTCAAGGCGCCGGCCCGCTCCTGATCCGTTCCGGCAAAGAAGCCCCAGCGCTTTCCGCAGGTTGCGTCCACCACAACCTTGAAGCCCAGTCCCCGCAGCGCGGCTTCGGCTTCGTCCACGTACTGCTGAACCGGATCTTTGTGAATGCAGCCCGAGACGCCGATCATGGCGACGGTGTCCCCGGGGAGCAGGGGTTTCGGAATCGTGATTCTCATATACCGTATGTCCTCCCGAAATCAGGTTTGAAGCAGCGCGAGAACGCTCTCGCACTGCAGGGCGATCCCCGGCATCAGCACCGCCTCATCGGCGAGGAACGTTGCGGTGTGCAGCCCGGTGCCCTTGCCGGAGCCCAAGTCATAATACATGCCGGGGGTGTCCTGCAGGAAGTAGCTGAAGCTCTCCACGCCCAGGCTGGGGGCCGGCTGCAGGACCATCCGATCCGGTCCCAGCAGCATGCGGGCGCAGGCCTCAACCTTTTCGTACAGCGCCGGATCGTTGTACACCGCGCCGTAGCTCGGGCGGATCTCCAGCAAAGCCGTTCCGCCCATTCCTGAGGCAATGCTCTCTGCCAGCGTCTTCATCCGCTCCCGCATAGCGGTCCTCGTCTCATCGCGGACGGTCCGAAGCGTGCCGGTGAGCCGGACTTCTCCGCAGACAATGTTGTTGGCCGTGCCACCGTTGACAGTCCCGAAGGTCAGGGCCACCGGATCGAAAGGCGATACGGTCCGGCTGACCAGGGTCTGCAGGGCGGTGATGATCTGCGCGGCGATGACGATGGCGTCCACGCCGCGTTCCGGATAAGCGCCGTGGCAGCTCTTGCCCGTGACGGTCAGATGCAGCTCGTCACTGCTGCCGCTCTGGTAGCCGCTTTTCGCGAAGAAGGTCGCGGTCGGATAAGACGGATTCATGTGCAGCCCGATGACCGCGTCCACTTTCGGATCCCGCATGCAGCCCTGGGCCACCATCCGCTTTCCGCCGCCGACGGTTTCCTCCTCGGATTCGAAAAGCCATTTTATCGTTCCGCGCCACTGATCCCGATGCGCGGCGAACCACCTGGTGGAGCCCAGGGCGATGGCCATGTGCAGATCGTGGCCGCAGGCGTGCATGACGCCCTCCTCCGCGGAGGCGAAGGGCAGCCCGGTTTCCTCCCGGATGGGGAGCGCGTCCATATCCGCCCGAATGGCGACGCAGCGCCCCTCCCCGTTGGACAGGGTTCCCATCACCGAGCAGCAGCCGTCAAACTCGCGTACATCCAGGCCGAGGGCTTTGAGTTCGCCGACGATCACTCCCTTTGTCCGGTATTCGCGCCCGCTGAGCTCCGGGTGCATGTGCAGGTCCCGGCGGACGGCTGTGACCTGCGGCAGGATTTCGGACAGGCTCTGTTCCCAGGCATTCAGATCCATCTCAGAAATCCTCCCTGCTGTTCAGCATACTGTCGATGACCGTCACGATCTTCCCGCCCTCGTGGTAAACCCGGACCGGCCGGCGCGAGAGGATCGTGAGGCATTCGTTGCGGTTGGTGCCGGCCCAATCCGCCATCTCGCTGTAGGAGATCCCGCCGCCCAGCAGGGTGGCCGTGTCTCCGGCTTCGCACTCCGGGATCTCCGTGACGTCCGCCATCAGCTGATCCATGCAAATCAGCCCGATGACCGGCGCGCGCTTTCCGCGGATCAGCACCTGGCCTTTTCCGTCGGACAGGCGCCTGGGATAGCCGTCCCCGTACCCGGCGGCGATGGTGGCCACCCGGACCGGATGATCGGTCACGCGCTCGTCGTAGCCGATGACCGAGCCGGCTTTCGCGGTGTGCACCCGGGAAACTTTGGCGCGCAGCGCGATGGTCTCCTCACAGGCGAACGGCAAATCCTCGCTGCCGGACGGCCGAACACCAAAGAGCATGGCGCCCACGCGGCAGCGGCTCATGTGCCACGACGGATACCGCACCAGACCGATGGAATCGCACAGGTGAACCTCGCTCACCGGCGTCCCGTCCTCCCGGAACCAGTCCCGCACCGCCATCAGATATGCATACTGCGCCTCATCGCGTTCCCGGCTGACCAGCCCGAGGTGGCTGTAGATGCCCTGAACATCGATGTTTCCCATGAGCCGAAGCTCCGATATGATCCGCTGGACGGTTTCCCTGTCCGGCTCAAATCCGAGGCGATGGAAGCCGGTATCGAACTTCAGGTGCATTTTGACCCCGCGCGCCAGAACGGACACCGCCTTCTCGGCGGCCGCCAGGTCATCAAAACTGCAGGCTGTCTGCGTAACATCCGCCGCGCACAGGGCAGGCAGTTCATCCGTCTCCGCCGGCGCCATGACCAGGATCTCCCCGTCCACACCCGCCAGCCGGAGCTCCAGCGCTTCCCTTCCACAGCTCACCGCGAAGCTCTTGCAGCCCTCCTGCTGCAAGGCTTGGGCGATCCGCACCGCGCCATGACCGTACGCGTTGGCCTTGAGCACACAGGTGACTTTGGCTTCCGTCAGGCCGCAGACTGTCCTGTAGTTGGCTTTTAGGGCGTCCAGGTCGATATCAATCCACGTTCGCAATGATCTCGCTTCCGTTTCTTATTGCTTTCCCGCACGGCGAAGGAGCTCCGCTTCATCGATGACTTCGATCCCCAGGGACTGCGCTTTGGTCAGCTTGCTCCCGGCGGCTTCACCGGCCACCACAAAGGCGGTCTTCTTGCTGACCGAGGACGCGGCGGTCCCACCGCAGGCGCGGATCAGGTCTTCTGCCTCTTTTCTGGAGAGCGACGGCAGGGTCCCGGTGACCACGATGCTCATGCCGCTGAAGGCTCCCTCAGCCTGACCCGCCGCGTCCTGCGGATGGACGCCGGCCTCCAGCAGGCGCCGGATCATCACCAGGTTCTCCTCAAAGGAGAAGAACTCCGTCACGCTCTGGGCCACGACGCTTCCGACATCCGGAATGGCCGTCAACTGTTCGTCCGTGGCCTGCCGCAGCTGATCCAGAGACTTGAAGGCGTTGGCCAGATCCCGGGCGGTCTTCCGGCCCACATTGGGAATGCCCAGGGCGAAGAGGAACGCGTCCAGCTGGCAGTGCTTGCTCTTCTCCAGCGCGGCCAGGAGGTTGTCGGTCTTTCTCTCCTGGAAGCCGTCGACGGCAAGGATCTGCTCCCGGGTCAGGTGGTACAGGTCCGCCGGATCACGGACGCCCTGCACATCGTAGAGGACAGCGGCCGTCTTTTCGCTCAGGCCGTCGATGTCCATGGCCTCGCGTCCCGCAAAGTGGCTGATCCGCGCCACCGCCTGGGGCTTGCAGCTGATCCGGTTCATACAGAACAGATGCGCGCCGCGCTCCGTCAGCGGCTCTCCGCAGGCCGGGCAGACCGTGGGCTTCTCGATGGCGATTTCGTCCTCCGTCGGCTCCCCCACCCGGCCCATGATCTCGGGGATCACGTCGTTGGATCGGCGGATCCAGACCGGCGCGTTGACGGCAACACGCTTGCGCTGAATATCGCCCCAGTTGTTGAGCGTCGCCTTCTGGACGGTGACGCCGTAAAAGTCCACGGGATCCAGGTGGGCCAGCGGCGTCAGCTTGCCGGTCCGGCCCAGCTCCCAGGTGACCTTCCGAAGGACGGTGACGCTCTCCTCCGCCTTGAACTTGTAGGCAACGGCCCACCGCGGGAACTTCTCCGTGAAGCCCATCTGCTCCCGAAGGGCGAAGTCTCCAACCTTGATGACGGCCCCGTCGATCAGCCAGTCCAGTTTCGGCCTGTCCTGCTCGATCTCCTGAATGCAGGCGATCAGTTCCTCACGGCTGTGGGGCTTGCCGAGGTACGGGCTCACCTGAAAGCCGTTCTCCCGGATGAAGGCCAGCATCCCGGGCTGGCTGTCATAGGGGGGATCCTCGATCGTGCCGATCTGGTAAAAGAACGCGTCCAGCCTGCGCTGCGCCGTGAGACCCGGGTCCAGGTTCCGCAGCGCGCCGGCCGCGGCATTCCGCGCGTTTTTCAGCGGTTCCTTCGCGGTTTTGTTGTAGGCTTCCAGGGCGCTGAGCCGCATGATGCACTCCCCCTGGATCTCCATCAGCCCCTTGTAGGGGATGTTCAGCGGCACGGTGCGGATGGTTCTGGCCTGCGGAAGGATGGCTTCTCCCTGCTCTCCGTTGCCCCGGGTCGCCGCCTGCACCAGCACGCCGTCCCGGTAGGTCAGGTTCAGCGTCAGACCGTCGAACTTGTACTCAACATAGTATTGCAGATCGTTTCGGCCGGCCAGCCGCTCCGTTCGGTCGATCCACTCGTTCAGCGCTTCGATGCTCTGAACCTTGTCCATGCTCCACAGGCGCGTGATGTGCCGGTGCGGGGTGAACGCGCTCAGCGGGTCTCCACCCACCCGGTGGCTGGGGGAATCCGGCAGCATGATCCCGCTTTCCCGCTCCATCTGCTGGAGCTTGTCGTACAGCTGGTCATACTGCATGTCCGACATGATGGGATCGTCGTGCTGATAGTACGCGGAAGCCGCTTCATTCAGGCGGTCCACCAGCGGCCGCATCTGTTCTTCCCAGTTCGTCATGCGTCGTCCTCCAGTTTTGCGATGGGCGCCAGGGATAAGGCGAACTCTTTCACGCCCAGGGCGATGAACTCGATCTGGATCCGGGCGCCGGCCCCCTCGCCCACGACATTCGTCACCGTGCCTTCGCCGAATTTGCGGTGAATCACCCGGTCGCCCTTTTTGAACTGGGGCTTCGCCGCGCCCGCCAGGGACCGCGCCGCGGACCCCGCGAAGCCGCGCTGGACCCCGGGAATGCTCAAGGGATCTCCAGGCCGGATCAGACTCTTGTTGAAGCCGGCGTACTGGCTCCGGGAGGGTTTCGGCATGTCCCTGAAAGCCCGATCGCGGGCCGCGGACTCGTCCCGGATCAGCCGTCCGGGGATCTCATCCAGGAAACGGCTGGGCGGGTTGAAATTCGGGGTGTTGTAAATGGTCCGCTGATGCGCCCGGGACAGCAGCAGGCGTTTCATGGCCCGGGTCATGCCCACATAGCAAAGCCTGCGCTCCTCTTCCAGGCGCTGGTCGTCCTGGAGAGACCGGTTGGACGGGAACAGGCCTTCCTCCATGCCGGTGATGAAAACCGTGTCAAACTCCAGTCCCTTTGCCGAGTGGAGCGTCATCAGGGTCACATAGCCGCCGTCCTCGGACAGGCTGTCCAGGTCCGTCACCAGGGAAATGTTCTCGAGGTAGTCGGAGAGCTTGGCCTCCGGATTGGCCGCGGCAAACTCGTGTACCGCGCCGATGAACTCGCGGATGTTCTCCACCCGGCTCTTCGCCTCATCCGTGTCCTCCTTTTCGTACTGGGCCAGAAGGCCGGTGAGCCGGATCAGTTCCTCCGCAAAGGCGGCCAGCGGCATGGTCTCCTTCAGCACCAGCAGCTGATTCATCAACGACTGAAACTCCGCGACACACTTCCGGGGCCTGGAGGACAGGCTGTCGGGCAGATCGGACAGGGCCGAATACATGGGCATCCCGTTGGCTTTCGCGTGACGGCTCAGCTCCTGCACCGTGCTGTCCCCGATGGCGCGCTTGGGCACGTTGATGATCCGGGTCAGCGAGATGTCATCCGACGGATTTTCCACCACCCGCATGTAGGCGACAATGTCCTTGATCTCTTTCCTTTCGTAGAAGCGGGGCCCGCCGAACACCCGGTAGGGGATCTTGGGGTCCACCGCGGACATCAGCATCTCTTCCAGGACACGGCTTTGCGCGTTGACGCGATACAGGACCGCCATTTTGCTGTACGGCGTGCCCTCCCGGTGGAATTGCTTGATCCGGCTGACCAACCAGCCCGCCTCCCCGCGCTCGTTGTCCGCGCAGAACACGGAGATGAGCTCCCCCTCCTCCGCTTCCGTCCAGAGGTGCTTGTCCTTGCGGTCCAGGTTGTGGGCGATCACCTGGTTGGCCGCGTCCAGGATGTTGGCGGTGGAGCGGTAGTTCTGTTCCAGCTTGATGACGACCGTCTCGGGATAATCCTTCTCGAAATCCAGAATGTTGCGGATATTCGCCCCGCGCCAGCCGTAGATGGACTGGTCGTCGTCGCCCACGACGCACAGATTTCGGCTTTCGGCCGTCAGCAGCCGGACGAACATGTACTGGGCATAGTTGGTGTCCTGATACTCGTCTACCATGACATACTGAAAGCGGTCCCGATAGCTCTGGAGAACCGGCGGATGCTCGGCAAAGAGCTGCAGGGTCCTGACCAGCAAGTCGTCGAAATCCAGCGCGTTGAGTTCCTTCATCCGGGCTTCGTAGGCAACATAAACGTCATGGATCTTCTGCGCGCGGTAATCCCGATCGCTCTTTTCGAACCAGTCATCCGGCGTCCACAGCCTGTTTTTGCTGTCACTGATCCGGGCCCGGACCTCTTTGGGCGGCAGGAACTTGTCGTCGATATCCTGCTGCTTCAGGACGTCCTTCAGTACGCTGAGCTGCTCATCCTCGTCGAAAATGGAAAAAGAGCGCGCGTAACCCAGCTTCTCGATGTCCCGGCGGAGGATCCGGGCGCAGGTGGAGTGAAAGGTGGAGATCCAGGCGTCCTGCGCCATCTCCCCCACCAGCGCTTCGATGCGGTTTTTCATCTCCCGGGCCGCTTTATTGGTAAAAGTCAGGCACAGGATGCGCCATGGCGCGACGCCGTGGTCCATCAGGTTGGCGGCCCGGCAGGTCAGCGCACGGGTTTTGCCGCTTCCCGCTCCGGCCAGGATCAGCACGGGCCCTTCGAGGGTTTCCGCGGCCAGGCGCTGCTGCGGATTCAGCATCGAGAGTTCCATGTTTTTTTCTCCTCAGTAATCTCTGTATTGCTTCGACTGTCACTTGCGGAAGTCCGGCAGCTGTCCCTTCGCCTCCAGTCGGTCCATGACTCGGTCATACCCTTCGGCGCCGTACTCCTTGGCCCGGTTGACGCGGCTGATGGTGGCCGTGGACGCGCCGGTCAGCCGGGCAATCTCCTGGTACTTCACCCCGTCCCGGAGCATGGTGGCCACCACCATGCGCTGAGCCATGCTCTTGATCTCCGCAATGGTGCACACATCTTCAAAAAAGCGGTACGCATCGTCCAGGTTTTCCAGCGAAAGCACCGCGTTCATCAGCAGTTCCGTCTGTTCATTCCTGATCTTGGACTCATCCATCTCCATCCGCCCTCCGCATACGCATGATCAACCAAATACAGTATACCACAAAACGCGCCGAATGAAAAGTGCGGCCGGACAGGATTCGACAATTCCCGTGCGCTTCGGTCTTGACATGGTTCAGCTGTTCAGATATATTGGAACCAGCGAGAATCGGGATGGTGTTCAGGGAGGATGCGCGTCCATGAGCCTGTTTGCGATCGGGGATCTCCACCTCCATTTCCAGTCCGAGCTGAAGGCGGCCGGGCAGATCACGGGCAGGATCTGGAAAAACCATGAGGCAAAGCTTCTGAAGCACTGCAGGCTGCGGATCCGCGACGACGACGTTCTTGTGCTGGCGTGCGATCACAGCTGGGGCCGTAACCTGGCGGAGTGTGAGCAGGATCTGGCCTACATCGCGGCGCTGCCGGGGCGCAAGGTCCTGCTCCGGGGCAATCACGACATGTTCTGGGACGCCAACAAAACCGCCGCGCTCAACCGACTGTACGAAGGGCGGCTCTTCTTTCTCCAGAACAACTTCTTTCCTTACCGGGACGCTTCCGGCAAAGACTGGGCGCTGGTGGGAACCAAAGGCTTCACTTACGAGGGGCCGTTCTTCCTCGACCGTCAGGGCCGGATCATCGGCTGGGACCGGGAAGCGGAGGAGCATGCCCGCAAGCTCGTCGAGCGGGAAGCTCAGCGGCTCCGGCTGTCCTTCGAGGCCGCCAGGTCGGAAGGCCATACCCGTTTTATCATGTTCCTGCACTATCCGCCCACCGATATTCTGGAGACGGACAGCGTCTTCACCTCCATCGCGGAGGAATACGGCGCCGCTCAGGTGATCTACGCCCACTGCCACGGCCAGTCCCGCTTCCACGACAGCATTGAAGGCACGAAGAACGGCATCCTGTACCGGCTGGTCTCCGGAGATTATCTCCGCTGGGACCCCGCGCAGATCCTTTAATTCCCGGACTCTGACGACGATCAGGCGACATTCAGAAAGGCGGTGACAGCGTGGCGCTTACACCCCGATTCCCCGTTTTCCTGCACGGCGGCGACTACAATCCGGACCAGTGGCTGAAATACCCGGAGATCCTGGAGGAAGACATCCGCCTCATGCGGGAGGCAAAGGTCAACTGTGTGTCGGTCGGCATTTTCGCCTGGGCCGCCCTGGAGCCGGCTGAAGGGGTCTATGACTTCGGATGGCTGGATCAGGTGATGGATCGTCTGTGGTCCGCGGGCATCCGGGTCATTCTGGCGACACCGTCCGGCGCCCGGCCTGCATGGCTGGCGCAGAAGTATCCGGAAGTGCTTCGCGTGGATGAGTATTTTCACCGGCATCACTTCGGGGGCCGACACAATCACTGCCCCTCTTCCCCCGTTTACCGGGAGAAGGTCCGGGCCATCGACACCGCCCTGGCCGAGCGCTATGCCCATCATCCCGCCGTGATCCTCTGGCACCTGTCCAACGAGTATTCCGGCGACTGCCGCTGCCCCCTCTGCCAGGAGCGCTTCCGCCAATTCCTGCGGGAACGTTACGGTTCCCTGGAGGCGCTGAACGACCACTGGTGGACCGGCTTCTGGTCCATGAAATACTCCGACTGGTCCCAGGTCGAGCCGCCCTCCGCCATCGGTCAGGACGCAAACCCGGCCATGTGGGTGGACTGGCGGCGTTTCTCCACGCAGCAGTGCAAGGACTTCATCCTGATGGAAAAGGCGGCCGTCCAGCTCGTCGATCCAGGGATCCCGGTCACGGCCAACCTGATGCAGCGTTTCTGGGATTACGACTATTTCAGCCTGGCGGAAGCCATCGATGTGGTGTCCTGGGATTCCTACCCCGCCTGGGGCCAGGGGGACGATCTGAGAGAAGCTTCAGAGCACGCCATGACCCATAATCTCATGCGCTCGCTGAAGGATTCGGATTATCTCCTGATGGAATCCACGCCATCCCTGGTCAACTGGCACAGCGTCAACAAGGTCAAGAAGCCGGGCATGCACCTGCTGGCCTCCATGCTGCCGCTGGCCCACGGGTCCGACAGCGTCCTGTACTTCCAGTGGCGCAAGGGTCGCGGCGGCGCCGAGATGTTCCACGGCGCGGTGGTGGGGCACGACGGCACATCCGACACCCGCACTTTCCGGGAAGTCCGGGAGGTGGGCGAAGCCCTGCAAAAGCTGGAAAAGCTGTACGGGAAAGAGAAAAGCCCAGCAAAGGTCTGCATCCTCTTTGACTGGAACAACTGGTGGGCGCTGGACTACGCTCAGATAGGCCGAAAGGGGGACATGCGTTATCCGGACACGGTCAACGCGCATCACCGCGCCCTCTGGAAAGCCGGCATCAGCGTGGATTTCCGGGATTGCCGCCGGGAGACGGATCTCTCCCGCTACAGCCTGGTCATCGCACCCATGCTGTTCATGTTCCGGAACGGTATCGACGAAAAGCTCGCCGACTTTGTACGCCGCGGCGGAACTCTGGTGGCCACGTACTGCACCGGCGTCATCGGTGAGGACGGCCTGGCCTGGCTCGGGCCGACGCCCCACGGCCTGACGGAAACCCTGGGGATCCGAACCATGGAGCTGGATACGCTGTGCGACGGCGAGGCCAACGCCCTGGTCCGGGATCGGGATCAATGGCAGGTGTCGCGGTTCTGCGAGGTGATCCGGGCGGACACCGCCGAAGTGATCGGGCGTTACGGGCGGGATTACTACGCAGGGCAGCCCTGCCTGACGGTGAATCACGTCGGAAGCGGACGCGCGTATTATCTGGCAGCCGAGCCTGAGGAAGCGTTTCTGCACAGTTTCTACGCGGAGCTCTCGGCATCGCTCCACATCCCGAGGCCGGTTCAGGCCTCGCTGCCCGACGGGGTGGCCGTCCAGGAGCGCGGCGGCGCCGTCTTCGTGATGAACTTCGCGTCTGAGCCCAGGGACATCGATCTGGGATTCAGCGCAAGGGACCTCCTCACGGACCGCGTGGTGGAGGCACAGACAACCATGAAACCGCTGGAGGTGTTGATCCTTGAAAAAGACTGACTGGAAACGCTTTGCCGCACTGCTGCTCCTGCTGGCCTTTCTGCCGTCCGTCGGCCTGGCGGTGGAAAACTACAACTGGTACGAGGTCTTTGTCCGTTCTTATCAGGACAGCGACGGAGACGGGATCGGCGACCTGCAGGGCCTCATCAGGCGCCTCCCGGACCTGAAAGATCTGGGCTACGACGGACTCTGGCTCATGCCGGTCATGCCCAGTCCTTCCTACCACAAGTACGACGTGACAGACTATTGCGGGATCGATGCGGAGTACGGCAGCATGGAGGACATGCGGCAGCTGGTGGCGGAGGCGCACGAACTGGGCTTTCTGCTGATCATCGACCTGCCGGTGAATCACTCCTCGACGCAGCATCCCTGGTTCCAGGAGGCCTGCGCGGCCATCCGCGACGGCCGGGAAAGCCCGTACACGGATTACTATCACTTCCGGCAAGATCCTTCCACCGGCTATGTCCCACTGGGTGACACGGGCTGGTTCTATGAGGAGCGCTTCAGCGGCGGCGGAATGCCGGACCTGAACCTGGACAGCGAAGCCGTGCGGGAAGAGATCACGGCGATCCTGGCTTTCTGGCTTCAGGACGTGGGCGTGGACGGATTCCGCCTGGACGCCGTCACCTCTTACTACACCGGCTACACGGACGAAAACGTCGCGTTCCTGAAGTGGCTGAAGGACTCCTGCGAGTCCTTGAAGCCCGGCAGCTACCTCGTGGGAGAATGCTGGAGCGGGCTCACCACCATCGCGGAGTATTACGCCAGCGGGATCGACAGCTTCTTCCTCTTCCCCGCCAGCCAGGCGGAAGGATTCATCGTCAGCAGCCTGAGGGGCCGCTCCGGCCACGCGGAGAAGTTTGCCCGGAACTATCAGGCGGTGCTGGACGCCATCCCGGAGGGGACCCTCGCGCCTTTCCTCTCCAACCACGACACGGGGCGGACCATCGGAAGTGTTCAGGGACGGAGCAATCGCCGCATCGCCAAGTTTGCCGAAGGGATCCTGAACATGATGGAAGGCTGCGTCTTCACGTACTATGGGGAGGAGATCGGCATGGTAGGCTCCGGCGCCGATCCCAACAAGCGGCTGGCCATGTACTGGAACGATGACGACATGACGCAGCAGCCCCCCGGCGTGACCGCCATCGAGTACGCCTATCCCAGCTTCGACGAACAGCGCGCCGATCCGGATTCCCTGCTGAACTACTGCCGCGCCGCGAATCATCTGCGTCTGGACATCCCCGCCCTGGCCAACGGGGAGACACAGTTCCTGCAGGCCGATGGAGACCTTCTGCTGATGCGGCGCACGGACGGAGACGCCGTCTGCCTCATCGCCGTCAACTTCAACAGTTCCGGCGCCCTGACCTGCGAGCTGCCCGTGCCCTGTGCGATCGCCGGCGTCCTCCTGACGGATGCCGATCAGCCGGACCTGACCGACGACGGCCTGACCCTCCTGATCCCCTCCTACGGAATCGTCGTGCTCAACGAACTGTGAGGTGTGCAAAATGCGATATCTGACGCTTATCCTGCTGGCCGTTTCTCTCCTCCTGGCCGCTTCCGCCATGGCGGAGACGGCGGATACGCCGGAGAATCCGCTCTACATCCGCAAGGTGGAGGATCTCCCGGACGACTTCTTCATGGGGATGGACGTCTCGTCCGTGCTGGCCCTTGAAGCCTCCGGCGTGCGCTATTATGACACGGACGGACGGGAGCGCGATCTCTTTGAGCTGCTGGCGGAAAATGGGGTCAACCTGATCCGCATCCGCGTCTGGAACGATCCCTATGACGAGAACGGCCACGGCTACGGCGGCGGCAACTGTGACGTAGCCTCCGCCGTGATCATCGGCAAACGAGCCACCGACGCCGGGATGCGGGTCCTCATTGACTTCCACTACAGCGATTTCTGGGCGGACCCCGGTAAGCAGATGGTTCCCAAGGCCTGGGCCGGAATGAAGATCGACGCCAAAGCCGAAGCCCTCCACGCCTGGACCCTGGACGCGCTGAATCAGCTGAAAGCCGCCGGTGTCGACGTGGCCATGGTGCAGCTCGGCAACGAAACCAACGGCGCGCTCTGCGGCGAAAAGGTCTGGATGAAGATCTACAAGCTGATGAACGCCGGATCCACCGCAGTCCGCGAGGTCTTACCGGATGCGCTGATCGCCGTTCACTTTGCCAATCCGGAGAACAGCGAGTCTTATCTGACCTACGCCTCCAAGCTGGACTATTACAGCCTTGACTACGATGTGTTCGGCAGCAGCTACTATCCTTACTGGCACGGCACGCTGGACAACCTGAAAAGCGTGCTGACCGCGATTCAGCAGACCTACGGGAAAAAGGTCATGGTCCTGGAGACAAGCTACGCCTGGACCGAGGAGGACGGAGATTTCAGCGGGAACACCATCGGTGAAGGCGGCGGCTTCGAAAAGAAGTATCCCTTCACCGTCCAGGGTCAGGTCAATGAAGTGATCGACGTGGCGAAGGCCATGGCGGAGATCGGCGGCATCGGCCTGTGCTACTGGGAAGGCGCGTGGGTCCCCGTGGGAACGGAATCCTGGGAAAAGAACAGCACCCTGTGGGAGACGTACGGAAGCGGCTGGGCCACCAGCTACGCGGGGTCCTACGATCCGAAGGACGCCGGCCAGTACTACGGCGGCTGCGCGGTGGACAACCAAACCTTCTTCGATTTCAGCGGAAAAGCCCTGCCGTCTCTGGCGGTCTTCAGGCTGATGCGCACCGGCAATATCGTTCCCCTGACGGTGGATGCGGTGGACGATGTGGTCCTGTCCTGCGACATCCACGCGGATCTGATCCTTCCGGAGACCGCCGACGCGGTCATGAGCGACAACTCCCGCCGGGCGGTCCCCGTGGTGTGGGATCCCGTGGACGCCGAAGCGCTCAAGGCCGCCGGCCCCGCGAAGCATACCATCCACGGGACGGCGGACGGCCGGGATGTCAACCTGCTGCTGAGCATGGTGAAGTTCAATTACATCCGAAACGGTGACTTTGAGGCCTCCGATGTCAGCATGTGGCGGGCCGTGGATCACGGCGGCTGCGAACAGCTGTACCAGGAGGAAAAGAAGACCGATTCCCAGAGCGGCGTCATGCACTGGCACTTTTACTCGGCCGCCGCCGGCACCGTCAACTTCGATCTGGAACAGGACATCGAAGGCCTGCCGGAGGGCACCTACACCTACACCATCAGCGTGATGGGCGGGGACGCGGGCGATCAGGAGATCTACAGCTATGTCCGGATCAACGGCGAGATCGTCGCCATCCAGCCCACCGCCATCACCAGCTGGAACAACTGGTTCACCCCGGTCATCAGCGGCATCCGCGTCGCCGAGGGGGATCAGGTCACCGTGGGCCTTCATGTCCGGTGCGCTGGAGCCGGCGCCTGGGGGAAGATCGACGACGCCCTTCTCAACAGCGAGGGCGAATGACGGCTGAACCATATTGAAACGATGGCCGGAAAGCCATGAGCAGCGCCGTGTCCCGACGCTGCTCTTCATTTGGGTCTTGTGCTTCAGGTCACTCTGTGCTAAACTGGGCAGAGCAAATTCAAGTCAGAAGGAAGTCCTGACCATGGTTCTGAAATGGCGAACCCTGATCCCAGCCCTGACCCGGAGAGAACGCCGGACCGTGTACGTCTACATCCCCGACGAGGCGGAATGGGAGCCGGACAAGCGATATCCCGTCCTGTATATGTTTGACGGGCACAACGTCTTCTTCGACGCGGACGCCACCTACGGCAA
The DNA here is from genome assembly GCA_045226335.1 of Christensenellales bacterium. Lineage (GTDB taxonomy): Bacteria > Bacillota > Clostridia > Christensenellales > Aristaeellaceae > RUG11272. Next base: position 51,255 of record JBGVCH010000081.1, read on the forward strand.
AAGCTGGGGCATGAAAGAGTATCTCGACGAGAACAGCGTACCGCTGATCGTGGTGGGCGTGGACTGCAACCATCACCCGAACAACGGCCGGCTCAGCGAATACTCCCCTTACAGCTTCAGCGATCCGCGCTTCGGTTCGGTCACCGGCCGCGGCAAACTGTACATGGACTGGCTGACCGGGACACTGAAGCCGATGATCGACGCCCGGTACCCCACCATTCCGGATCGTACGCACACCTGGATCGCCGGCAGTTCCATGGGCGGCCTGATGAGCCTTTACGCCATCGGCGCCTACAATCACGTGTTCAGCCGGGCCGCCGCCCTCTCTCCTTCCATCTGGGTCAACGGAAAAAAACTCCGCAAGCTGCTGCGGACCGCGGAGCTGAGCGACGACACGGTCATCTACATGGATTACGGTGCCCGAGAGATGCAGCAGCACAACGGCATGACCGAGGAGTTTGCCGCCACCGTCTGCACCCTGATGGAGCGCCGGGCCCTGGTCAACGCCCGGATCGTGCCCAACGGAGATCACTGTGAAGCCTGCTGGGAGGAACAGATCCCGTTCTTTATGGAGACGCTTTTCTACAACAGAGAATGACTTCCAGACCGTAGTCTGTTCACCCAATGCTCGCGCTTCTCCAAAACTTCGCATACAAAAACCCGCCGAAGCGGGTTTTTGTGATTACTCCTGAACAGGAGCGCCGACGGGGCAGGTATCCGCGCAGGCACCGCACTCGATGCAGGTGTCAGCGTTGATCTCGTACTTGCCGTCGCCTTCGGTGATGGCTTCGACGGGGCAGCCGGCAGCGCAGGCGCCGCAGGCGATGCAGGCATCGGTGATCGTATAGGCCATGGTTGAATCCTCCTTTGCGTGTTGAACCTCTGAAAGGTTGTCTGGATTATAGCATGAAGATGGCAAAAATGCAAGCATTTATGCGCGATGTTGAGAAATTCCGCCTCGCTGTGTTCCTTATGAATCCCTACTAAATCGGTCCGATTTCGGCGCATTGCGAGGGCAAAATTCACGCGTAGACGGCGCGTTCTCCGCCGATGAGCGGCAGGCGGCTGTAGGCCATGACGATTCTGGCCGCACACAGTTGGCTCACCGACGGGCGCAGCGGCACCGCCACCGGCCGGATGTGCATACCCACCAGCGTATCCCCGATGTCGATGGCGGCGTCCGCCTGAATGCGAAGGGCCAGGGCCGGTTCCTTCATCTGCTGCCAGGCCGCGGCGGGCACACTCCCGCCGGCCTTTGGCTGGGGAACGGCATGCACCTGGGTCAGCCGCAGACGGACCAAATCGGACTTCTCCACAACGATGGCCCGGTTGAGGTGTTCACAGCACTGGAAAGCCGCGCTGAGGCCACGGGCCCGGCAGGCCTTCAGCATGGCCGCGGCGATGACCTCACCATAGGCCGGAACGCTGCCGTGGCCGATCCTCGCGCCGGCGACTTCGGACGTGGAGCAACCCAGCACAATGATCCCGCCCTCTTCAATCTTTCCCGCCGCGCAAAGCTCCGCCACACAAGATTCCAGGGCGGATTCCGCGGCCTGTTCAAACTTAGTCATTGCCTCTGCCTCCCCCGAACAGTTTTCCCAGCAGCTTGCTCGCCGCCTTGTTGATGAGCCTGCTGGCACCTTCCGTCACCACATTGCCGGCACCGTAGGCCAGCGCGTTGCGGAACTGGCTGCTGACCACGTCGCGGGTTTCCTGATCCATTCCGCCCACGGTGGAGAGCGCGGCGGGCAGGCTCAGCAGCAGTTTGCCTTTCAGTTCCGCCAGCGTTCTGGCGCCGCTGGATTCGACGACGTAAAACATGGAATCGATGATCTTCTGCCGCTGGTCCATGCTGACTTCGCTGAGCAGATCGTGCATGGTCCGGTCGATGACCTTGGAATAGAATTTCGCCTCACCGGCCATCCGGAAGCTGTCGGGCTCCTGGGTCTGCCAGGTAAAGAGATCGTGCTGCGCCATGCCCTCCGCGTCTGAGCAGACCACCACATATTCGGTGTTATAGCCCAGCAGCAGGCCGATAAACGAAGCTTCCGGGATGACGGAGCGCATCCGGTCTTTGACCTCCCGGTAGGCCGGCAGCGCCAGGCTCGCGTCGTCCAGGCCCGGCCCGTCGAAGGACCACACGCGCCCGATTCTCCGGCGGATCTCGGCCGGCGCGTGAACAGCGGCGTAGACCGACAGATTCCCTCCCTTGGAATGCCCGCACAGGACGAGGTTTCCCTCGGTGAACCGGGCGACCTGCTCGAGATAGGCCACCGCCGCCGTCTGTGAGGCCACCGGGCTCTCATAGAGCATGGCGAAATCCTCGTGCCAGCCCACCAGGGTCGCGTCGGTCCCCCGAAAGCAGACCACACTTCCGTACCCGGGCAGCAGGCAGGTCACGGCGGCAAACTGAATCCGCGGCTCATCCTGTAGGATGTTGACAAACCCCGTCATGCGGGCCTCTTTGAACCGGACCGAGCGCGCCATGCGGTGCAGCAGGACGATCTGCTTGTCCCGCTTGGTCTCCGCGCTGTCCCCCGGGTTCAGATACTGATCCGCGATGGAGAAGAGGCTTGCCCCGCCGGCGGTCTCAGCAGCCGGCAGCATATCCAGGTAACAGATGGCGGAAAGCGCTAGGGCATCCAGGTCGTTGAAAGGCGCGCTGCCGCCGATGGGTTTGTCCGCACACCAGGTCAGATAGTCCAGGATATCGGCCATCCCGCTCCCTCCCCTTTCAGCTTTTCTTTTTGTGGTCAGTCCATGGCTGGATTCCACCGTTCCTCCAGGCGGGTCAGATCCTGCTGAAGGCCGCCCAGAGAGACGTAATTGGATCGGATCCTCCCGGCCTCCGCGGCATCGACGGTCACTGTGCCGATGACGGTCCGATAGCCCAGAAGGGTGAAGGAAACCTTTTCCCCATGCGCCTTTGCAAGCGCTTCCAGCAGTTCCCATCCGTCGCCCACCAGGTAAACCGAGTAATCCTCCTGATAGTTGGAATCGTATTCCGACCCCCGGGTCGTGACGCTCCAGGTCCAGGCCCGGTCGCCAAACCGCAGCGTCATGGTGTCGGCGTACAGCTCGTCTTCCATGTTCATCGCCAGGGTGAAGCGGATCACCACCAGATCGCCGTTTGCCAGTTCCACGTAATCGAGGAAGCCATAGACTTCCCCGTCGTCCGTCTCGCCGAAAAAAGGCTGGTTTTCACTCCGGTATACTGTGTCGATGCCGTTGTCGTCCAGGAAAGACGTTATGGTTTCATCGTTCTCCAGCGCAGCCAGGTCAAAGCCTTCCCAATCCTCGGCGCAGGCGGCGAAGGCCAACAGGCAGGCCACCGCGGTCAGCAACCACAGAAACCGGCTTTTCACTCCGCATCCCCCTTCCGGATCTTTCTCGCCTCGAGATAATAGCGCTTCTCGGCCGCGTGTCCCATGGAGAACGTCTTTCTCGGAAGGACGCCGTCTTTGGCGATGCCCGGGAACAGGCCTTCCTTCGGGATGGCGGGCAGAAGGAACGCCATGGCGCCCGGACCGCGCCCCAGCCGGGCAGCGGTATCATCGCCGTGAATGTAGTCGATCTGGTCCGCGCGAACGGTCTCGTCCAGAAAGCGCTGCAGGATGGCAACCGGCAGCTGGCCCAGGGCGAGATCCAGCGTCAGAACACCCTCGCCCTCCGCGCTGACCCACCGGATGGCGTGCCCTTCCGCGGCGCAGATCCCTTCCGCCGCCCGGAGCAGCCGCGCCGGATCGACGCCCGTCACGACGCGATGGATGGGCTCGAACTGCTGAGCCGCGTCCCGGATATTCTCCAGTTCCACCATCGCGCAGCTTGCGGGGTGACCTTCCGTCTCATCGGGGTGCTCCCTGCGCAGCGTCTCCCAGCAGTCCTTCGCCGTGGCCAGGGAATGGTTGCCATCCCCCACGGCATAGAGAATGGGCGATACGCCGATGGACGCGTACTTGTCCGCCATGCGCTGCTCGTAGTCCGCGATGCGCGCCTCGAGCCGCTCTCGGGCCTGCCCGTCCACCAGCCACCCCGCAATATGCCCGCCGTCCTGCATCAGGTCGAAGTCATACAGCTTGGGAAGCGCGTCCTTTTCACCCGTGAGGGTCTCGATGACGCACTCCCGGTCGTCGTCGCAGAGCATCAGCACATGGCTGAGTTCCAGCGGCGCGTCCCGGCGGATGGCCACCCTCGGCGGGATGCGTTCCACCACGGTGCGCTCCGTGGCCCGGATGGCGCTGTCCGCGTCCGGGCGATAGTCGTAGGCGTCCAGGTCCACCGCGCCGACGATGCCGCGCCGCACAGCGCCGTTGGCCAGGGTGCGCTCCACATAAACGAAGGCGCCCGGATACGACCGGAAGATCGCCCGGTGCAGCGCGTCCCGCATGGATTCGTTGATGAAGGCGATGCGCTTTTCCCGGTCGGACTTCAGCCAGGCCTCCGGAAAGATCAGGTTCAGGGCGGAAGGCGCATCCCCCACCGCTGTTTTGACCGCATCCCAGTATTCCGGTTCGGACGTATACTGGTCGCAGGCGATGACCGCCCAGCGCGGCAGCATGGATTCTTCGGGGATCAGCAGGTCCGCCCTGTGAAAGACGGTTGCGCTCATCGGTTCTCCTCCATTCTTCTTCGGGATCCTCTATGTTCACTCACGGATATTATACATCATTCCCGGTGCAAAGCAACCATTTTGTCCGCAGTGTTTGCCAGCAGCCGCGTCCATCATCCGGCGCCTGTTTGAAAAGCCACGCCCGTCGGGAAACGGACGTGGCTTCGGGGTTACCGGATGTGACTATGGCGTTCCTGCAGAGACTGGACGCCGCTCTGCCCGCTCTGCACCGCCAGGATGCCCTTGGCGCTGGCCAGGGCCGCGGCGATGGTGGTGATATAGGGCACACGGCTCTTGATGCAGGCCTTCCGGATATAGCTGTCATCCGGACCGCGGCCGCTGCCGACGGGCGTGTTGACCACCAGCTGAACCTTGCCGTTGGTGATGACGTCATAGCAGTCCGGGCGCCCCTCGTCGATCTTGAAGACTTCCTCCACAGGGATGCCGTGGCTGATGAGGAGTGCGGCGGTGCCGGACGTGGACAGGATCTTGAAGCCAGCCTGCACAAAGGTCTTCGCGACCTCCACGACCTCGGGCTTGTCCTTGTCGTTTACTGTGATCAGGACGGTCCCGCCGGTGGGCAGCGCCGTCTTGGTGGCTTCTTCCGCTTTGAAGAAGGCTTCGCCCACGGTATCCGCGATGCCCAGCACTTCGCCGGTGGAGCGCATTTCCGGCCCCAGCAGCGGATCCACTTCCGGGAACATATTGAAGGGGAAGACAGCTTCCTTGACGCCGTAGTGCGGAATGACCCGCTCCTTCAGCCCCTTCAGCGGCGATTCCTTGCCGGTGAACTCGTCGGTGATGATTTCCGTGGCCAGCGGCACCATGGCGATGTTGCAGACCTTGGACACCAGCGGCACGGTGCGGCTGGCTCTGGGGTTCGCCTCCAGGACATACACGATGCCGTTCTCAATGGCGTACTGCATATTCATCAGGCCGCGGACATGCATTTCCTTCGCGATGCGGCGGGTGTATTCCTTGATGGTTTCCAGCTGCTCCGGCGGGATGTTCTTCGACGGGATGATGCAGGCGGAGTCGCCGGAATGGACACCCGCCAGTTCAATGTGTTCCATCACCGCGGGTACATAGGCATCCGTGCCGTCCGCGATGGCGTCCGCCTCGCACTCCATGGCGTGGCGCAGGAAGCGGTCGATGAGGATGGGCCGGTCGGGCGTCACGCCGATGGCCGCGTCCATGTAGCCGCGAAGCGCATCGTCGTTGTACACCACTTCCATGCCCCGGCCGCCCAGCACATAGCTGGGGCGGACCATCACCGGGTAACCGATGCGGTGGGCGATCTCCCGGGCTTCCTCGTAGTTCACCGCCATCCCCGACTCGGGCATGGGGATCCCCAGCTTGTCCATCATGGCCCGGAACAGATCGCGGTCCTCCGCCATGTCGATGACAGACGGCGGGGTCCCCAGAATGTGGACGCCGTTTTTCTCCAGCGCCCCGGCCAGATTCAGCGGCGTCTGACCGCCGAACTGCGCGATGACGCCCAGGGGCTTCTCGTGGCGGTAGATGGAGAGCACGTCCTCCAGCGTCAGGGGCTCAAAATACAGCTTGTCGGAGGTGTCGTAGTCCGTGGAAACCGTCTCCGGATTGCAGTTGACAATGATGGTTTTGAATCCTGCCTTGTGGAGCGCCTTGGCCGCGTGGACACAGCAGTAGTCAAACTCAATGCCCTGGCCGATGCGGTTGGGACCGCCGCCCAGGATCATGATCTTTTTCTCGTCGGGCATCGCCGCAGTCTCTTTCGCGGGATGATAGGTGGAGTAATAGTAAGCGCTGTCCTTGGTGCCGCTGACGTGCACGCCTTCCCAGACCTCCGTGACACCGGCGGCCTCGCGGGCTTCCCGGATGGCGTCCTCGTCCACGCGGAGGATCTGGCTGAGATACTTGTCGGAGAAACCGTCCAGCTTGGCCCGGCGCAGCACATCGATGGGCGGAACGGCGCCTGCGTACTTAAGCAGGGCTTCCTCCTCCTCAACAAGTTCCTTCATCTGCTCGAGGAAATAAGGCTTGATGGCGGTGAGCTTATACAGCTCCTCGACGGTCGCGCCCTTGCGCAGCGCCTCATACATCACGAACTGGCGCTGACTGGTGGGATAGCGCAGAAGGCGCAGCAGCTCCTCCTTGGTCTTCTCGTGATATTCCTTGGCCCAGCCCAGACCGTACCGCCCCTGCTCCAGCGAGCGGATGGCCTTCTGGAAGGCTTCCTTGTAGGTCTTGCCGATGGACATGACCTCGCCCACGGCCCGCATCTGGGTGCCCAGCTTGTCCTCCACGCCCTTGAACTTTTCAAAGGCCCAGCGGGCGAACTTGATGACCACATAATCTCCGTCGGGATAATACTTGTCCAGCGTGCCGTACTTGCCGCAGGGGATCTCGTCCAGGGTGAGGCCGGAGGCCAGCATGGCAGAGACCAGGGCAATGGGGAAACCGGTGGCCTTGGAAGCAAGAGCCGAGGAGCGGGACGTCCTGGGGTTGATCTCAATGACGATGATCCGGCCGGTCTGCGTGTTGCGCGCGAACTGGACGTTCGTCCCGCCGATGACCTGCACTTCATCCACGATGCGGTATGCCTGACGCTGGAGCTCTTGCTGAACGTCCTCCGGGATGGTGAGCATGGGGGCCGAACAGAAGGAATCGCCGGTGTGCACCCCAAGGGGATCGATGTTTTCGATGAAGCAGACCGTGATCATCTGGCCCTTGGCGTCCCGGACAACCTCCAGTTCCAGCTCCTCCCAGCCGAGAACGCTCTCTTCCACCAGCACCTGACCCACCAGGGAGGCCTGGAGACCCCGGGCGCAGACTGTCTTCAGCTCTTCGGTGTTGTAGACCAGGCCGCCGCCCGCACCGCCCATGGTATAGGCCGGGCGGAGCACAACGGGATAGCCCAGCTGATCGGCAATCTTCAGTGCTTCTTCCACGGAATAGGCCACTTCGCTGCGGGCCATTTCGATCCCCAGCTTGTTCATGGTCTTCTTGAATTCGATCCGATCCTCACCGCGCTGGATGGCGTCCACCTGAACGCCGATGACCTTCACGCCATATTTGTCCAGAACCCCCTGCTCCGCCAGCTCGGAACAAAGGTTCAGGCCGCTCTGGCCGCCCAGATTGGGAAGCAGGGCATCGGGGCGCTCCTTGGCGATGATCTGCTCCAGCCGCTGCACATTCAGGGGCTCGATGTATGTCACATCGGCAATGCCCGGATCCGTCATAATGGTGGCCGGGTTGGAATTGACCAGGATGATCTCATAGCCCAGCTGCCGCAGCGCCTTGCAGGCCTGTGTGCCGGAATAGTCGAACTCGCACGCCTGGCCAATGATGATGGGGCCGGAACCGATGATCAATACCTTGTGGATGTCTTGCCTCTTTGCCATTTCTCTTCCCTCTTCCAGCGTCCTGCGTGTGCGGTGAACAGTCCGCGCTTCCCGCGAACCGCAGACATTATAGCAACTCTTCCCCCCGCTTACAAGCGGCCGGGAATGAAAAACGAAAAAAGTTCAGCCTTCCGCCGATGCGGACCGCCGCGCAAATTTCGGCAAAGCGCTTGACAAAGAATCTGGCGGGCGGTATAATACCGACGTTGCCTGACGGCACATGCGGCTGTGGCGGAATCGGCATACGCGCACGTTTGAGGGGCGTGTCTCGAGAGAGGTTCGGGTTCAAGTCCCGTCGGCCGCACACCAAGGCTCCGGTCATGAACCGGGGTCTTTTCGTTTCCTTCGCGGGATATGAATCATCCTCCTGAATCCCACGGATTCCGCTTGATCCCTTGTCCGATTTGATATACAATAGGAAAGTACCCGTCCGCCAACCGAGATCACGAAACGAGGAAGATCGATGATGAGACGATTACTGATCCTGATTGCCGTCTTCCTTTTGGCTGTGACTGTAGCCGCCGCGGAAGGCGCCGAGATCATCAGGACGGAAGAAATCACGGTGGTCGGGGAAACCATCACCGCGGAAGACGGCATGTCCGGCGACGCGCTGGCAGAAGGGTACATCAACCGGCGTCTTTACCCGCACAATGACGGCGGCATGAAGCGCGCGCCCAAGCCCGCCGGTGACGAGCTTGAAGGCGCGGACGCCAACCTGTACGCCTGTCTCATGACCGATGTGGCCCGGGTGGCCGCGGGTCAGCTGGCCTCGACCCAGTTCAGCTACGATTTTGAGGATATCTATCCCCAGGTCGCGTTCACGGCCGCCGATCTCGGCGTCGCAAAGCTCAGGGACGCCAACGGAAATATCACCAGTGAGGTCAGGAACAGAATCACCGCAAGATGCACCTTCGACCTTCAAAATGTCCACAGCGCCCTCCTCTCGGATGCGACCTATGAGCTCTATTGGTACGATAAAACAGTCGGGATCAGTTACTCCCGGACATCCTCATTTGTATACAGCAGCGCCGATCAGTGCGTCCGCTATTGCGGAATGATCCATATCCGTATGAGCGTCAGCCAGGATTACGCGGCTGGCGCCTACACCGTGGATACCTCCTACGGACAGGCTGTGGAGACGGCGGCCGCCACGGCCCGGCAGATCGTGAACCGGTACGAGGGTCTTCCTGATTACGATCGCCTGCTGGCCTACAAGGACGAGATCTGCGCGATGACATCCTACAACTGGGACGCGCTGGAAAGCAACGCGGCATACGGGAACCCATGGCAGCTCATCTGGGTCTTCGACGGGAATCCGGCGACCGAGGTGGTCTGTGAGGGCTATTCGAAAGCATTCAAGTACCTGAACGACCTGTCTTCCAGCCATGTCGCCGTGATCTGCGTGGACGGCGATGCGCTGTGGGACGGATCGGGCGGCGCGCATATGTGGAACCTGGTCACCATGGAGGATGGTTATCACTACATGGCGGACATCACCAACTGTGACGACGACACGCCCAACGATGACTTCTTCCTGCTGGGCTGCACGGACGGCAGCGTCAACGGCGGATACTATTTCGACATTCCCGGGATCAATGTCAGTTATTACCGCTACGAAAGCCAGCCCTATTCAAGTGAGCAGCTCACCGTAGCCAGCTGGAACTACACCGACAAGCCGGACGCCCCGGACGTCACGCTGAGTTCAGGCACCGGGTTTGTCGGCTTCGGCATCGCGTTTCTCCTCGACAGGTCCTGTACGGACGCGGCCTCCGTCACGGTGCGGGAGACCGGGGAAACCTATCCCTTCGTGAACGGCGTGGCCGTGATCCCCACAGACACCGAAGGAATACAAACCCTGACGATCTTCGCCACGCTGGATGGCGTTCCCTCGCATTTCGCTGACCCGGTCCAGGTGGAGGTTTCCAGACTGAACGCCGATGTGCTGGCCATTCCGGAGTCCACGACAGCCATTGAGGCCGAGGCTTTCGATGGCACGGCCGCTTCAATGGTCGTGATCCCGCCCTCGGTGACCTCTGTCGGTCCGGGCGCCTTCCTGTGCATGCCGAATCTGCAGCTGATCGACGCGCGGGGCTGCGGCGTCGCCGTTCTGACTTCCATCTCGACGGATCTCACCGACGCAGTCTTCTGCCTCACGGATGCCGCTGCCGGATTCAGCGCCGGTGTGTCTTTCGTTGTGCCGATCGAGCCCTGAACAAACGCTGTTGGAGGTGAATCCATGACCCTGCGGGACGCCATCCGCTTCTTTACGGAAGAATGCCGCGCTCTGGCGGTCATGAGCATCGCCTGTGGAAGCGCCGACACCATCGTCACGGCGGAGAGCAACGGTCTCTCCGACAATGCGGTTTTTGACCTTGCCAGCCTCTCGAAGCTGTACACCGCGCTGCTGGCCATGCGACTGTGGGAGGAGGGCCTTCTTGATCTTTCTGCGCCTGTCACGCAGTATGCCCCGGCCTACGCGAATCTCAGCGCCGTGACCGTGGATCAGATCCTGGGGTTTGAAGTGGCGCTGAAGACACCGATCCGGATCGACGCGCAGTCGAACGCCGCCGACGCCGAAAAAGCCCTGTTGGCCGCCGCGCCGGTGCCGGATCTCACCGGGCGCAGATACAACGACATTCACGCCATGATCATCCGGCACGTCATTGAAGGCGCCGCAGGTCAGCCGCTTTTCGAGTGCCTGAGAGAGCGGTTCCTTCTCCCCCTGGGATTAGGCGAAACCCGGTGCCAAGTGCCGGAAGCCCTGCGCGGTCGTTGTGTGTCCACGGACCGTGAGCATCGCATTGAGGGCGACCGCTGGTATGTCCGGGAGGGCATCCTTCCCGGAACCGTGCATGATCCAAAGGCCCGTGTCCTTGCGCCCGACGGTGAAGCCTTCTGCGGCCATGCCGGGCTCTTTGCCACGCGTGCCGATGTGGCAGCCCTGTGTCAGGCGGTGCTGAAAGAGCGGATCGTCAGCCGCAAGGCCCTAAAGCGCATGGCCGTCAATCGCACGGGCGTTCGCCGGCCGGACGGAAGCTGGACCCAATGTCTCGGCACCCTGTGCTATGTGAAGCATCCCGTCCAGTACCACAGCGAAGTCCCGTGCTACATGTCGGATCATACCCTGGCGCTCAGCGGCTTCACCGGCAATCATCTCGCCATCGACCCGTCTCTTGGCATCTTCGAGTTCTACCTCGGCAGCCGGGTATACAACCGCCTTTCCACGCTGATTCCGCCGCAGGGCAAGCAGTGGACAGACTTTGGTCTCAATGCGGACGGAACGGGCTGTGTCGACTGGCCCGGGGAGGGACCGGTGATCTCCTCCGTCGATTACGTTCACCTGAAGGACGAGCACTACCACGCTGCCGTCGCCACGCTGCTGAAATGAGTCGGCGCGGCTCTTGCGTTTTGGGCGCCTTGGGTCTATAATGGGCGTGCCTGTCCGCGCAGGCGCCGGGAGCCACGGCCCCGGACGCGTCCAACTGTGCCGGCAGAGTATCAGCATCGTAGGGCATCCCTTGGGGAGCCTGAACGGAGGGATTCTATGACCAATCAAAGCAAGAACACCAAGCAGCGCACGCAGCGCCTGGCAATGATGGCGATGTTTGTCGCTCTCATTCTCCTGCTCGGGCTCACACCGCTGGGGCTTATCCCGCTGGGCTTTGTCTACGCGACGATTCTTTGCGTCCCCGTCATCATCGGCGTTCTTAGCATGGATCAGAAAAGCGGCCTGATTCTCGGCCTCGCCTTTGGTCTCGTCAGTCTGTACACCGCAATTACAAAGCCAAGCGGTCTCGTCGCTCCACTGGTGCAATCCTCCATCCCGCTGACTGCCTTGATGTGCATTGTTCCGAGGCTCTGTGTGCCAGTGGTTGCGCTCAAGGTTTACAACTGGCTCAGCAAAAAGAGTGATGAGCAGGCGGCGGACAGTGCCTCCATGGTGTTTGGAACGCTCCTGGCCGCGGTCGTCGGTTTGATCATGGTCCTGGTCCTCTTCCTCAGCGGGACCGTTCGGCTTCCGGACGGCGGCAATACGTTCGGCTATCTCTGGACGAAGAATCAGCTTCTTCTGCTACTGGGCTGCATCGTGTTCCTGTTCGCGATGATCGGCGCGCTGGTGTCGTCTTTTCTGACCAGCAAGGTGTTCCGGAACACCATTGTCCGCCATACGCCTTCAACCGTCGCGGCCATCTGCGGAAGCCTGACCAATACGGTGCTGTACCTGGGTTTGATGCTGCTCTTCTACGTCATGTGTGGCATCGACGCAACTGGCGTGTTGGCCATGATCGGCGGTATCGCGCTCATCGCGGGTCTCAGCGAAGCTATCCTGGCCGCCATTCTGGTTCCGCCTATTCTGACAGCCGTAAAGAAGATCCGTCTCCATTGAGATCGAAGGAGGGACCATCCATGCTCTTCACCATGGACATCGGCAACACCAACATCAAGACCGGATTGTTCGACGGAGACAAGATGGTCAAGTACTGGCGGGTCTCCACCAACAAGATCTACACCGCTGACGAGTTCGGCATCCTGTTTGAGCATCTCTTTGCCCACGGCGGTGTGTCTCTGGCCGATGTGCATGGGATCATCATCTCGTCCGTTGTGCCCACGGTGAACTTCACCATCGAGCACATGTGCACCAACTACTTCCATCTGACGCCGGAGTTTGTGGTGCCTGGGATCAGGACCGGGATCAACATCAAATATGAAAACCCGCGGGAACTGGGCAGCGACCGGATCGCCAACGCCATCGCCGCGTATACGGAATACGGCGGCCCGGTGATCTACATCGACTTCGGCACTGCCACTACCTTTGGCGTCGTGGATGAAAAGGGGTCTTTCCTGGGAGGCTGCATCTGTCCCGGCATCAAGCTGGCCAGCGAAGCCCTGAGCAACGGCACCGCCAAACTGCCCCGCTACGAGCTGCAGAAGCCCGACCGCGTCATCGGCCGCACCACCCTCACCAACCTGCAGAGCGGTATGTACTACGGCTATGTGGGCCTGGTGATCCACCTGGTGAAGAAGATGCGCCAGGAGCTGGGGACCGACGCGAAAGTGGTAGCCACCGGCGGCATGGCCTCCATGATCGCCGAGGAGAGCCGCATTATCGACCACGTGGACGGCCTGCTGACCCTCAAAGGCCTTCGCCTGATCTGGGACATGAATCACTGAAACCCGACACACTGGGAACACTCGACCGGCGGCTTTCCGCCGGTTTTTCCATTGGAAAAGAGCCGCCAAAGCGACGGCTCTCTGATCGTGCGGGTTCTCAGCCGATGACCGCCTTGCCGCCCATGTAGGGCCGCAGGACTTCGGGAATGCGGATGGTGCCGTCTGCCTGGAGATTGTTCTCCAGGAAGGCGATGAGCATCCGGGGCGGTGCCACGCAGGTATTGTTCAGGGTGTGCGCCAGGTACTTCTTTCCGTCCGCGCCCTTGACACGGATCTGCAGGCGGCGGGCCTGGGCGTCGCCGAGGTTGGAGCAGGAGCCCACCTCGAAGTACTTCTGCTGTCTGGGGCTCCAGGCTTCCACGTCCAGCGACTTGACCTTCAGATCCGCCAGGTCGCCGGAGCAGCACTCCAGGGTCCGCACCGGGATGTCCAGGCTGCGGAAGAAGTCCACGGTGTTCTGCCAGAGCCGGTCAAACCACATGGGCGAATCCTCCGGCTTGCAGACCACGATCATCTCCTGCTTCTCGAACTGATGGATGCGGTACACACCGCGCTCCTCGATGCCATGGGCGCCCACCTCCTTGCGGAAGCAGGGGCTGTAGCTGGTGAGGGTCTGGGGCAGCTGGCTCTCGTCCAGAATCGTGTCGATGAACTTGCCGATCATGGAGTGCTCCGACGTGCCGATGAGGTACAGGTCCTCCCCCTCGATCTTGTACATCATGTTCTCCATCTCGGCAAAGGACATGACGCCGCTGACCACGTTGCCGTGGATCATGTAGGGCGGGATGCAGTAGGTGAAGCCGCGGTCGATCATGAAATCCCGGCCGTAGCTGAGGATGGCGGAGTGCAGGCGCGCGATGTCTCCCATCAGGTAATAGAAGCCGTTGCCGGATGTCTTGCGGGCCGCGTCCAGGTCGATGCCGCTGAGGCGCTCCATGATGTCCACGTGATAGGGGATCTCAAAGTCCGGCACCACGGGCTCGCCGTAGCGCTGAATCTCCACGTTCTCCAGGTCGTCGCGGCCGATGGGCACCGACGGGTCGATGATGTTGGGAATGACCAGCATCCGCTTGCGGATCTCCGCCTGCAGTTCTTCCTCTTTCTTCTCCAGCGCGGCCAGCTCTTCCGCCATGGCGTTGACCTGGGCTTTGGCGGCTTCCGCCTCTTCTTTCTGACCCTTGGCCATCAGGCCGCCGATCATCTTGGAAGTGACCTTGCGCTGATTGCGCAGGCTGTCGGCGCGCTGCATGGTCTCGCGGTACTCCTTGTCCAGAGCCACCACTTCGTCCACCATGGGCAGTTTGGCATCCTGGAATTTCTTGCGGATGTTTTCCTTGACCAGTTCCGGGTTGGTGCGAATCAGGTTGATGTCCAGCATGATGATCCTCTCCTTTGTGAAAGAAAGAGCTCTCCCCCGTTTCAGGGGCGAAGAGCTCGCGTTGCCACCCAGTTTCACCCTCCTTACGGAAGGCCTCTTTGCGCGATCAGGGGCGCACCCCGCTGCCTCATCGGCGGCACCCTGGCGGGGTGGAAAGCTCTGTCTGCTCCACCGCCTCGCAGCCGCCGGCAGCTCTCTGAAGAAGACCTGACAGAGTGGTTCCCCGTTCATCGGGCTCATCGCTTGCAATCATACCACGGGATCAGCGGAAATGCAAGCGAAAAATCCTGATTTCTCAGCCTTCCACCGACAATGATTGCTTCGGCCTTACTGCACACCAAGCGACGAGATGGGAATCAGGGACGGCGTAAAGACCTGGCTGTTCCAATCCTTGATCAACTCCAAGGCTTTGCTCTCGTCCACAGTCTTTTCATTCAACGTCCATACCGTCTCAGCCTCGCTGTTCGAGATCAGCTGCTGATCCCACACCACCTGGCCGTCGCGGATCGCGCCATAGTCATAGAGGGATACGAAAGCGCTGTCCGCCCCTTCCTGATAGAGCGCGTAGCCGTTTTCACCGATGGCCAGATATAGCCGGTTCCGGTCCCAGCCCTGGACCAGCTGGACAGCGTGTCCTTCGCGTATGGTCCAGATGTCGAACAGGAAGCCGTTCTCCTCAAGGACGTCGGTCTCCCCCAGGATCATCTCCGGGATTCCGTCGCCATCCAGATCCAGGAACGTATAACCGATGCACTCCAGCGGATCGGCTTCACTGTACTGCGTGCTCATGTACAGCGAGAAGTTGAACGTGTCATCTTCCGGGACTTCGGCCTCCCCTGTCAGCACGGCCGTGTATCCGGCGATGATCTGCATGTACAGCGTGAACGGGTCGGCCGGGCTATCCGCGGCAACCAGAGAGGCAGTAAAGAGCATGACAGACAGCAGCATACAGAGGATGGTTTTCTTGAACATACGATGACCTCCTTGCTTTGATTGGTAGATTTGTCCTACACCATACGGAACGACTGTGGCGGCCGGTTTCTTCCATCAGGGAAATGCCATGTATGTAAACGTTTCGATTCGACATACAGAGGTGATTCTGACAAAGAAAAACCTTGAAACCGAAATGGCTCCAAGGTTTGTTGCCCTAACTGTTTTTCTCAGCGCTTGCTGAACTGGGGCGCGCGGCGGGCAGCCTTCAGGCCGTACTTCTTGCGCTCCTTCATGCGCGGATCGCGGGTCAGGAAGCCGTTCTTCTTCAGCACCGCGTGGAACTCGGGGTTCGCCTTTGCGAGGGCCCGGGAAATGCCGTGACGGATCGCGCCGGCCTGGCCGGAGATGCCGCCGCCGTTGACATTCACCATCACATCGAAGTTGTTGGTGTTGGTCAGCACCAGGGGCTGACGAATGGTCATCTTGAGGGTTTCCAGTCCGAAATAGTCGTCGATGTCGCGGCGGTTCACAACCACCTTGCCATCACCGGGAACCAGACGGACGCGGGCAATCGCCTTCTTGCGGCGACCGACAGCACTGTATTCAACCTTAGCCATGATCTTCTATCTCCTTTCCGCGTCGCCGATCAGATCAGTTCCAGCTTTTCGGGCTTCTGGGCCTGATGCTCATGCTCGGGGCCGGCATAGACCTTCAGCTTCTTGGCCATCTGACGGCCAAGGGGGCCCTTGGGCAGCATCCCGACCACCGCACGGCGGATCGCGAACTCGGGCTTTTCAGCCATCAGCTTACGATACTTGGTCTCTTTCAGTCCGCCGGCATAACCGCTGTGATGATAGTAGACTTTCTCGTCCAGCTTGTTGCCGGTGAGGATCAGCTTGTCAGCGTTCACAATGATGACATAGTCACCGGTATCCATGTGGGGCGTATAATAGGGCTTGTTCTTGCCGCGAAGAATGCTCGCGACCTGGCTCGCCACGCGGCCAAAGACCTGGCCCTCGGCGTCAACGACATACCACTTGCGCTCGATGTCGGCAGCTTTCGGCATGAAAGTATTCAAAGGGTTACCCTCCTCAGTCTTCGTTTCTACCTGGGGTGAGCCGCATGATGGTCGCATGCCGCTCCATGTACAATAGCTTGCCGGGGCTGGCGAAGTTATTGATACCAACGCTTATCATACAGAATTTCGGCATGCTTGTCAAGGCCAAAATTCGCATTTTTCAGCGGAATTCCACGCGTTTTTTCGCCGCTTTCAACCCTTTGGGTCATCAGCCGAGGGGAAGTTTTGAAACGATCCCGGCGCGGCGTGGGTATTGCTTTGGGGTTGCCTGGATCTTGGCGATTGGCAGCAGCTGATGATTCCAGTCACGGCCAGGAACGGTCACGGGAATCGTGTCCTCCACACGGCCACCCAGAAGATGCGCGGCTCTCCTCCCCTGCCGGAGTTCCTGCTGAAGGCCGGGACCTTTCCAGCACAAAACACGCCCACCGACGCGGGTGAAGGGGATCAGATACTCCGCCAGCACCGGCAGCGGAGCCACCGCCCGGGCCATGGCCAGATCATACCGCTCACGCATGGCCGGCATGCGGGCCGCGTCTTCAGCCCTCGCGTGGATCAGCTCAGCGTTCGTCGTCCCTGTCTTTTCGATCACGGCGGCCAGAAAGTCAAGCCGTTTCTGCTGGCTGTCCAGCAGGGTCACACGCAGCGAGGGCACAGCCATGGCCAGCGGAAGCCCCGGAAAACCGGCGCCGGTCCCCACGTCGATTGCGCTCCCGTCCACCGGGATCAGTCCCGAAATCGCCACAGGCAGCAGGCTGTCTTTGAAATGCCGGTCCAGGGTTTCCTCTTCCTCGGTCACCGCGGTCAAATCCATGCGGGTGTTCCACTCTGTCAGGAGCGACATATAGATCGACAGCTTTTCCGCCAGCGATTCATCGCACGGAATCCCGCAGGTCAGGAGCCGTTCCCGGATCTGTTCCGCTCTCATGGCTTGTTCTCCGTGATGTCCATGATGTTGAAATTGCTGTTGTGAATCTCAATGTTGAAAACCTTCTCGACCCAGTACTTGATCCAGGCAATGCCTTCCCTGGCGTGGTTTTTCACCCAGTGGAAGCCGCCGAGGGTCCTGCTGGCCACACCTGTGGCTTCAAAGCCCTCATCCTCCGCGATGGAAATGGCTCTGGCCAGATGATAGTCGCTGGTGACGATCACCACGCGCTTCACGTCCTTGTCCTTCAGCAGCACGGACGCGTTCTTCAGGTTCTCGCGGGTGTTGTAGGAATAGGAATCCTTCAGGATCCATTCTTCCGGCACGCCGTGGTCCAGGAGCCATTCATACATGACATCGCCTTCCGGTCGTGGCTCATCGCTGCCCTGCGCGCCGCACACCACGATCCAGCAGTTGTGATCCTGCCACATCTCAAGGCCCTTCTCAAGCCGCCATTGCAGCTGCAGGTTCGGGGTGCCGTCCGGCTTGACCTGCGCGCCCAGGACGACCACGGCGTCATAGCTTTCCAGCACCGGCAGATGGTTTTCCCTCCAGATGATCATGCCGATCACCCCCAGATAAAACAGCAGACCCACACAAAAGAGGATCACTCCAACGCGGATTGTGATCTTAAGCCCCTTTTTCATCTTCATGATCCTTTTCTTCCCCGCGGCGTCAGCTGGCCGCGCTCCGCCATGGAGCACGCGCCCCCGTTGGCCACGATGACATGGTCCAGAAGCCGAATCCCCAGCGCTTCCAGGACCTTATAGACGTGATGGGTTGTCGAGACGTCCTCCGCGGAGGGTTCGCACAGACCGTCCGGATGGTTGTGACAGAGGATCACGGCCTGCGCGCCAAGGTTCAGCGCCGTCTCGACGATCTGCCTGGGATAGGCAGCGACCTCCGTGACCGTACCTTCCGCGATCAGACGCCATCCCAGCACGCACCGGTTAGCCCCGAGACAGACGGCATAGAAGTGCTCCGTCCGGTGGCCCATCAGAAGCGCCAGGCAGAATGTCCGCGCCGCTTCCGTGGAATCGATGACCGTGCGCTCCTCGGCCAGAGACAGTTCGTAGCGCCTGAAGAGCGGAACGGTCATGCCGATCAGGGTGGCGGCTTCCTCCCCCACCCCCTTGACCTGCATCAGCTGCTGCGGCGACGCTTCCAGGACCCCCTTCAGGGACCCGAAAGTGTCCAGCAGGCTATGAGCCAGCGGATTGACATCCCCGCGGGGCCTGGCATAGCAAAGCAGCAATTCCAGCACTTCATGGGGCGCAAAGCCTTCCAGGCCCTCCGTGCGGAAGCGCTGGCGCAGCCGCTTGCGGTGGCCCTGATGCGCGCTTTTCTCTCTCTGCTCATCCATTGGCGATCAGTTCCTCCAGCTGTTCGTTGATCTGGCTGCCGAGACGCCGGACTTCTCCCAGGACGCGGGACCGGCCTTCCGGGGTCAGATACCAGTCATCCGCGTTGACGCCCGGCTCATCCGACGGGCAGATCAGCCATTCCGTGTCCGGGAAAGCCGTCTGATAGTACAGCAGCGCCCGCCGGGCATGGAAGGGCCGACAGTTCAGGATGGCTTTTTTCACCTTCAGGCCGGCGCTGTCACACACCATCCGGGAAAACTTCGCGTTCTCCCAGGTGAAGGTCGCCTTGTCCTCCCGCAAGATGGCTTTCTGCGGCACGCCCTGCTCGGTCAGGACATGGCACATCCATTCCCACTCGGACCGGAACCGCGGGTCCTTGAAAGCCTCCTGGCCGTAGCTGTGCCATCCGCTGGGAACGATGACGGGCGCGAAGCCGCGGTGATAAAGCTCGGCCGCGTGGAGGATATGCGCGGTCTTCGAAGACCCGGGGATGAAGATCGCGTCCGCCTTGGCCGGTTCATCGACCACGAAGACAAGTTCATTCACAGCCTGAAAAAAGCGAGAGACTTCCCGGTTCATGCAAACCTCCCAGGAAGAAAATCAGGGCATCGACCCGCAAGCCGATGCCCTTGGATGGTGTTGGATCACAGCTTCTGCCCGCAGTTGGCGCAGAACTTGGCGTCCGCGGCCACCGGATTCCCGCAGGCGGGACAAGTCTTCCCGGCGACGGCAAGGCTCGCGCCGCAGTTGGGGCAGAACTTCGAACCGGCCGCGACACCCTGGCCGCACTTGGGGCAATAGGCGGCTGCCGCGGCCTGGGGAGCCTGCGAACCCGCGGCGGTGCTGCCCATCACCTGGCTCAGCACAGCGCCGATCCCCATGCCGACACCGGCGCCGGCCAGGCCGCCCTCGTTGTTGGCGCCTTCACGGATGGCTTCCGCGGCCTGATACTTCGTGTACTTGTCGAGGTCGCCCACCACACCCATGGAGGTCCTGCGGTCCAGGGCCTTTTCCACTTCCTCGGGCAGGGAGACGTTCTCGATGACGAAGCTGGTCAGGGTCAAACCCAGGGGGGCCAGCTTGGGATTGATGGCGGCCAGCGCGTAATTGCTCAGTTCCTCATAGTTAGCGGCGATGTCCAGGGCCGGGATCTTGCTCTCCGCGATGGCGTCGCTGAGGGAAGACACGGCGACCCGCTTGATCTGGCCTTCCACATCGCTGACGGTATAGGTCTTGGCGGTGCCGAAGCATTCCTTCAGGAAGGCCACCGGATCGGAAACCCGGAAGGCGTAGCTGCCAAAGGCACGGATCCGGATCATGCCGAACTCCGCGTCGCGCATCATCACGGGGTTCTGTGTTCCCCACTTGCAATCCAGGAACTGCTTGGTGTTGATGAAGTACACATCAGACTTGAAGGGGCTGTTGAAGCCGAACTTCCAGCTCTTCAGCTTGGTCAGGATGGGCATGTTGGAGGTGGAGAGCTCATAGCGGCCGGGGTTGAAGACATCCGCCAGCTGTCCCTCGTTGACAAAGATCGCGACCTGGCTCTCCCGCACGGTGAGCTGGGCGCCCATCATGATCTCTTTGCCGTTCATGTCGTACTTGTGTACGATGGTGTTGTTGGTCGAATCCGTCCACTCGATGACGTCGATGGTTTGACTCCGCAGCAGATCCAGAATACCCATACCGAAATCCTCCTTACTGTCTTTGAACGATCACATCTGTGATGAAAACACATTTTCAACCAGCCAGATCAGGTTTGGGGCAATGAGGGAAGATGCGATTCGCATGTCGATGCCGAGATAATCCTCCACATGGCGGATGGCGTCCTCCGTGTGCTCGATCACCATGGATTCGAGTTCGTCGCCCGTGGGGGCTTCATGGTAGAGCATCGGGCAGGCCAGCAGGAAGATCCTCTCGTCCTCCTGGACGGATACCAGCATCCGCACACCGTTCTTCTCCGCACCGAAGATGTTGCGCATGGCCACTTCCAGCCGGTCCGGGCCGTACTTCCAGTGATCCGCCAGGTAACCGTCGGCGTCCGGAAGATCAAACTTCAGCAGGACACAGGGACGGTCCGGATCCATCTTGCTCCGCAGCAGCAGCATGTACCGGCGGATCCGCTCCGGATTCTGCTCCTTGCCGCTGATCACCTTCCGGAAAAACTCGTGCCGCGTCAGCTGCATCATGGCTTCCTCGCTGTACGGGTCATTGGAGTAATCCGCGTGGGTGCGGCCCAGCAGCATTTCCAGCTCGTTGAGGTCCTTCACCATGTCGTTCAGGTCGGCACTGGCGCGCATGATGGGGCGGAGATGCCAGTGCGGGCAACTCATGGCCTCGATCAGCTTTTTCTCTTTCTCTTCCTCCATGGCGATCAGAACCGCGTCGGCATGGTGATGAGTCAGGCTGTCCACCGCTGTGTCAGCGTCAGAGGCGGTCCTGGGGGTTCTGTAACCGAGGCGATCCCAGTCCGTGATCTTGCTGAAGGCCTGCATGACTTCTGGTTTGTCCGTGGCAAGCAGCAGTTTGAACATTCTCATCCTCCATCCGTCATCGGCTGAACCAGCCGGCAGTTGGGCACAGTGGACAGTATAACGTCTTTTTCAGAAAATTACAAGACAATTTCACACGAATGGCCGAGAGATTGTTACGTATTTTGCGTTTGCCCCAGGGCTTCTTCCATGACGGTGAGCAGCTGGTCCCGCCCGGTGCCGTCCTCGCTGGAGAAGCAGATCACCTGCCAGGGCTGAACCAGCAGCGCGCGGCAGATGGGCGCGAGATGTTTGAGCCGGGCGCCTCGGCTGATCTTGTCCGCCTTGGTGGCCACCACGGTGAAGGGGATCCCCATCTGGCGCAGGAAGGTGTTCATCTGGATGTCGTCCTGGGTGGGCTCATGGCGGATATCCACCAGGGCCAGCACATGGCAGAGCTCATCGGCCTGCCGGAAATACGCCTGCATCATCTCGCCCCAGCGGGTCTTTTCCTGCTTGTCCACCTTGGCGTAGCCGTAGCCCGGGAGATCGACGAGATGAAACGCGTCGTTCAGGAGAAAGACATTGATCAGGCGGGTCTTGCCGGGCGTCGCGCTGGTCCTGGCCAGGGCTTTCCGGTTGCAGAGCCGGTTGATGAGGCTGCTCTTGCCTACATTGCTCTTCCCCACCACGGCGATCTGCCGGAGACCCCGGCCGGGAAAACCGGTATACTTCGGCATGGATGTGACGAAGTCGGCTTTTTTGATCTCCATGCCGTCAGCCTCCGATCAGGGCGGTGCTCAGCACATCGCCGATCACGTCGGCCTCCACCACGTTGAACACCTTCAGCACGTGCGGCGGAATGTCCTCCAGATCCTTGTGGTTTTCCCTGGGGATCACCAGCGTGCGGATGCCGGCCCGATAGGCCGCCAGCGCCTTTTCCTTCAGGCCGCCGATGGGCAGGACCCGGCCGCGGAGCGTGATCTCGCCCGTCATGGCCACGTCCTGGCGCACCGGACGGTTCGTCAGCGCGGAGACCAGCGCTGTCACCATGGTGACGCCGGCGGACGGCCCGTCCTTCGGTACGGCGCCTTCCGGAACATGGATGTGGATATCCTGGACCTTGTAGAAATCGTCCGGAAGGGCAAATTCTGCTGAGTGGGCGCGAACCCAGGTCAGGGCGGCCTCCGCGCTCTCTTTCATGACGCTTCCCAGCTGGCCGGTGGTCTGCAGCGCGCCCTTGCCGGGCATCAGCGCGCATTCCACTTCCAGCAGCTCGCCGCCCACCTGCGTCCAGGCCAGGCCGTTGACGACGCCGACCCGGGGCTCCTTCTCCGGCTGTTCCCGGATATACCGCACGGCGCCTAGGTACTCGCGCAGCCGCTCTCCGGTGACGTTGACCTCTTTCACGCCCGTGTCCAGCATGGTGACGGCGCTCTTGCGCACCACCTTGGCCAGGGTGCGCTCCAGTGTGCGGACACCCGCCTCCCGGGTATAGCCTTCGATCAGCGAGCGGATCACTTTGTCCGACATCTTCACCGTTTTCCGGTCCAGCCCGTGTGCCTCGATCTGCTTCGGCAGCAGATGGCGCTTGGCGATTTGCAGCTTCTCCTCCTCGGTGTAGGAGGGCACCTCGATGATCTCCATCCGGTCCAGCAGCGCCGGCGGGATGGTGTCCACCGTGTTGGCGGTGGTGATGAACATGACGCGGCTGAGGTCAAAGGGCAGTTCCATGTAATGATCCCGGAAGGCGCTGTTCTGCTCGGCGTCCAGCACTTCCAGCATGGCGGAAGCCGGATCGCCCCGGACATCCGCGCCCATCTTGTCGATCTCGTCAAAGAGGAAAACCGGGTTCGATGTGCCTGCCTGCTTCAGCCCCGAAATGATGCGTCCGGGGATCGCGCCGATGTATGTGCGGCGGTGGCCGCGGATTTCCGCCTCATCCCGCACGCCGCCCAGGGACATCTGGACGAACTTGCGGCCCAGGGTCTGGGCGATGGCCCTCACAATGCTGGTCTTGCCAACGCCCGGAGGTCCCACAAAGCAGAGTATCGGCCCCTTCATGTCTTTCTTCAGTTGAAGGACAGCCAGATACTCGATGATGCGCTCCTTGACCTTTTCCAGGCCGTAGTGATCCTCGGCCAGCACCTTGCGCGCCCGCTTCAGGTCCAGGTTGTCGGTGGTCTCCTTGCCCCAGGGCAGGTCCAGGATCCACTCCACATACGTGTGGCTGACGCCGATCTCCGGTGTGCCGGGGGCCATGTGCGACATGCGCTCCAGTTCCTTCTCGCACTTCTTCCGGGCTTCGTCGTTCAGCGGCGTCTCCTCCATCAGTTTGCGGAGTTCGTCGATCTCGCTGGACTCGTCGTCTCCCAGTTCGGTCTGGATCGCGCGGATCTGTTCCCGGAGATAATAGTCTTTCTGGTTCTTCTCGATCTGTTTCTTGACCCGGGCCTGCACCTGCTTCTCCACGTCGGCCAGCTCCGTCTCCCGGGCCAGCATACCGCAGAGCTTCTCCAGGCGGGCCGCGGTGTTCAGCTCTTCCAGGATCGCCTGACGGTCCTCGGCGTGCACCAGCACGTTGGCGGCGATGACGTCCGCCAGTTCCGCGGGCTCCTGAAGATTCTGGATGGCCTCAATGGTCTCCTCGCTGACCCGCTGGCTCACATGGGCCAATTCCCCGAAGAGGTCCTGGGCTGTCCGAACCAGGGCCTGCATCTCAATGCTGTCGGAGGGGGTCTCTTTGACCTGCTGCACACGGCCCCGCAGCAGCGGCACCGTCTGCGTCAGGCTCTTGAGAACACCCCGGCACTTCCCTTCCGCCAGCACGCGCATGGTGTCCCCGGGAAGGTTCATGACCTGCCGGATCACGGCCACCGTCCCGACAGTGTAAAGGTCTTCCAGCCCGGGATCTTCCGTGTCCACATTCCGCTGCGCCACCAGAAAAATCTCCTGATCGGACAGCATCGCCTGCTCGAGACTCGCGACCGACTTTGGTCTGCCGACGTCGAATGTCAGCATCATATGCGGAAACACAAGGAGCCCGCGAAGGGCCAGAACCGGCATTCCCGTGGTCTTTTTGTTTGTCGGCATGTCTTCCTCCATGCATCCGTGTTGATTCCCGGGGCTGTTTTTTCCTAACGGCTTCCCGGGGAAAGAAAGAGGGCGGGTGAAAGGTTTGCTTCCTCCCGCTTCAATGTGAATCTCAGTTGCCGTCCGCCGCGATCGAAAGCTGCTCTTCGGAGACGGGCGATTTGCGGCGCTTGGGAGCCGTGTCCGCGCGCTCCCCCCGGATCAGTCTCGGCGAGCCGCTGCCGACGGCCTGGCCGTCCACTTCCACCCCGCAGATTTCCGGCATGCTGGGCAGGTCGAACATGGTGCTCAGCATGACCCGCTCGATGATGGCTCGGAGGCCGCGGGCGCCGGTCTTGCGCTCGATGGCCTCCTTCGCGATAGCAGTCAGCGCCTCGTCGGTGAAGGTCAGGGAAACACCGTCCAGCCCCAGCAGTTCGCTGTACTGCTTGCAGAGGGCGTTCTTCGGCTCACAGAGAATGCGCTTCAGCGCGTCCTCGTCCAGCTCGTCCAGCACCGTGACGATGGGCAGGCGGCCCACAAACTCGGGGATCAGGCCATACCGCGTCAGGTCCTCCGGCTGGACTTCCATGAGGGTCTTCGCGATGGCCGGACTGCGCACCGACTTGACTTCGGCGCCGAACCCCAGGCTCTTTTTCCCGATGCGGTTCTCGATGATGGGCGCGAGCCCGTCAAAGGCGCCGCCGCAGATGAACAGGATGTTCTCCGTGTTGATCTGGATCATTTCCTGCTGGGGATGCTTGCGGCCTCCCTGGGGCGGAACGGACGCCACCGTGCCCTCCAGGATCTTGAGCAGCGCCTGCTGAACGCCCTCGCCGCTGACATCCCGGGTGATGGACATGTTCTCGCTTTTGCGGGCGATCTTGTCGATTTCGTCGATGTAGATGATCCCGCGCTCCGCCAGCCCGATGTCGTAATCCGCTGCCTGTATCAGACGCAGCAGGATGTTCTCCACGTCCTCGCCCACATAGCCGGCTTCCGTCAGGGTCGTGGCGTCCGCGATGGCAAAGGGCACGTGCAGGACCTTCGCCAGGTTCTGGGCCAGATACGTCTTGCCGGAACCGGTAGGACCCAGCAGCAGGATGTTGCTCTTCTGAAGCTCCACCGCGCCTTTCTTGCGCTTGCGACCGATGCGTTTGTAGTGGTTGTAGACCGCCACGCACAGCGCGCGCTTGGGATCGTCCTGCCCGATGACGTATTCATCCAGCACGGCTTTCATCTCATGGGGCGTGGGAAGGCTCTGGCTCTCCTGCCGCTCTTCCGCGCCGTCTTCCTCCATGATCATGTTGGCCAGATCCACGCACTCATTGCAGATAAAGACATTCGGACCCGCAATCAGCCGCTGAACCTGCGACTGCGGTTTGCCGCAGAAGCTGCAGCGGTGAACCGTGCCGCGGTTGATGTTGTTGTTTGCCATGTTGCTCCTTTCCAGGCCGCTTACTTCTGGCGGGGCTGGTAAATCTCGTCGATGATATGGTAGTCCAGGGCTTCCTGGGCGGTCATGAAGTAATCCCGTTCACAGTCTGCCTGCACTTTCACCAGAGGCTGGCCGGTCATTTCGGACATCATGGCGATCATCTTCTTCTTGGTGCGGACGAGCCATTCCGCGCGGATCTGCACGTCGGTGGCCTGACCCTGGGCTCCGCCCAAAGGCTGATGGATCATGACCTCCGCGTTAGGCAGCGCCAGACGCTTCCCCTTCTCGCCGGCCATCAGGAGGAAGGCGCCCATGGAGGCCGCCATGCCGATGCAGACAGTGCGCACGGGGCATTTCACATACTGCATGGTGTCATAGATCGCCATGCCGGCCGTGACGGATCCGCCGGGGCTGTTGATGTACAGGTTGATCTCCGCGTCCGGATCCTCCATCTCCAGGAAAAGCAGCTGCGCGACCACCGTGTTGGCCACGGCGTCGTTGATCTCGCCGCCCAGGAAAACGATCCGGTCCTTCAGCAGCCGGGAATAGATGTCGTAAGACCTCTCGCCGCGGCTGGTCTGTTCCACAACATAAGGTACAAGGGTCATGGCTGAACCTCCTTTGTCAGTCTGACGGAAAACGGGAAGCCGGGCAGACACCCGGACTCCCCGAAGTAATGCTGGTTACTCTGCGTCCTCTTTTTTCTCCGGTTCCGGTGCAGCTTTCTCGTTGATCACGGCGCCGCTCATCATCAGCGCGACGGTGCGGGTGACATTGGCCGCATCTTTCAGGGCTTCCTTCTGGTCATCGGTGAGGTCCTTTTTGAACGCGTCGAGTTCCTTCCCCATGCGCTCGGCCTGCTTGACCGTCTCCTTCTCGATGTCCTCTTCCGTAGCTTCGATCGCTTCGGCTTTCTCGATGGCTTCCAGCGTCAGGCGGATCTTCAGCCTGCGCTCGGCTTCGTTCCGGTACTGCTCCGCCAGCTGCTCCACCGTCTGGCCGGTCCACTTCAGGTAGTCTTCCATCTTGATGCCCTGATAGGCCATCCGGAGCTGCATGTCGCGCAGGATGCTGTTGATCTCCCGGTCCACCATCGCCTTGGGGATCTCCACGCTGGCGTTGTCGGCGGCCTTTTCCACCACGGCATTCTCCGCGGCGGTCTTGTTGTTTTCGTCGGCCTTCTTCTGGAGTTCTTCCACGATGCTTTCGCGGTATTCCGCGAAGGTGGTGAAGTCGCTGACGTCGGCGGCGAAGTCATCGTCCAATTCGGGCATTTCCGTCTTGGAAATGCTGTTGACCTTGACATGGAAGACCGCGGCCTTGCCGGCCAGTTCTTCGGCGTGATAGCTCTCGGGGAAGGTCACGTTGATGTCCTTCTCCTCGGCGACGCACATGCCCACCATCTGGTCCTCGAAGCCCGGGATGAAGGTGTTGCTGCCGATCTCCAGCGTCTGTCCATTCGCGGTGCCGCCGTCAAAGGCCACGCCGTCCACGGTGCCCGCGTAGTCCAGGTTCACGGTGTCGCCCTTTTCGACGGGCCGGTCCAGCACTTCCGACGTGCGGGAAGCCTTGGTGCGGTCGCGGTCGATGCGGGCGTTGATGTCGGCGTCGGTGACGGTCTCTTTCTCGATCTCAACCGTCAGGCCCTTGTATTCGCCCAGGGTCACTTCGGGATAAACGAAGACCTCACAGGTGACGGTGACATCCTTGCCGGGCTCAATGCTCAGCCAGTCCACGTTCACCTCAGGCTGATCCACAGCCTTGATGTCTTCCTTCTCAATGGCTTCGTCGTAGTGCTCGGGCAGCCACTGGTTGATGGCTTCTTCATAGAAAATGTCGGGGCCGTACATGCGCTCGATCAGGCTGCGGGGCGCGTGACCCTTGCGGAAGCCGGGCACGTTGACGCGGCCGCGAAGCTTCAGATAAGCCTTCTGGTTGGCCGCGGCGAACTCATCCGCCGGCAGGGTGAACGTCAGTTTGACTTTGTTGCCAGAAATCTTCTCAACGGTGTAGCTCATGGATATCTCCTCCTGTGTCGCTCCTCGGACGTGCCGAAGGCTCTTGCTCCGGCAGATCTTTGCGGCGCGATGTCTATTCTACCATACTTTCACTTTCCGCGCAATATGCTTTGACGCCCTTTTTGCCCTGCTTTTCGCTCCGTTTTTCGCTTTGCCGGCGCCTTCCGGACGCGTGCTTTCAGGCTTGTCTCAGAAGGGATCGTCCGGATCGGCGCAGGCGTCCGACTGACCGATGCCGAGGATCTCCGCCGTCTTTCTCGCGCTGGCGCGATAGCCCTTTGAGTTGGTCACCAGGCAGATCTGCTTTCCCATGAAGACCATGGAAGCGGACTGCCCGCCGTCCAGGTTGAAAGCCACGGTGCAGCCCATCTCATGAAGCCGCTCCGCTATGAACCGGATGGACGAGCCGATGCTGCGCTTGTTTCTCCCTTCGGACATCACCGCGGCGTAATGCCCTCGCTCGATCATGCCGATCCCGGTGCGCTGCGCACTGCCGTTGCCGTACTTCTTCAGCGCCGCGGTGTTCAGTTCCCCGTCCCGGATCAGCCAGGGCCCGAAGGCAAGCACATCCAGGGCCCCCATCTCCACGTACTCGGCAGGCTTCAGCTCGTTGGACCAGTACACCCGCATGTCCCCGTCCGGCATCAGCGCCAGCGTGTCACAGTTGGGGAAATCCCTGTTTTTCTTCTTGGTGTGGGAATAGACGATCTGACCGTCCCGGATCAGGATGCCCGCGATCATCTTTTTGCTGAGCCGCAGATGGGCGAAATCGCTGTTCAGGGCGAAGACCGTCTTGTGCTCCCGCGCGATTTTGTAGGGATAATTCAGGTCCTTCCAGCGCTTGGTTTCGCTCCAGGGGAGCATGCGGAAGATCTCCCCTTCCGCCGCCCAGATCTCCGCCTCATACCAGACCAGCCTGGGCTTGGCCTGGGTCCTGCGGTAGATCTCCACCTTCAGCGTGGTCGAGCAGTAGCGCCAGACGCCGGCTTCATCATCCTCGTAGACAAACTCGCCCTCGTCGAGAAAGCCCTTCTCGTTCAGAGGCGGGAACGCGCCTTTTTCCACCTCCACGCTCTCGGCCGATACGACGGCCGCCGCCAGGAGGAGCGTCAGTGTGATCATGATAAACGCTGTCTTCTTGCTCATTTTTTGATCACCGCCGGCTTTCGCTCAATCACCAGATCGGACACGCCGATGGCGATCAGTTCCGTTGCCCGCCGTGCGCTGCCGACCTTGTTGGTAGCGCCGCCCGCGACGTTCAGCTGGACGCCCATGAACATCATGAAGGAAGTCTCACCGCCGTCCAGGTTGAATCCCACCGTGCAGCCCATCTCCAGCAGGCGCTCCGTCAGAAACATCAGGTTGGTCCCTTTGCTGCGGGCGGTCCGGCCCTCGGCCACGATGGCGACAAAGTGATGGGGGTCCACCATGCCGATGACGGTTCGGGGATTGTTGTTCAGGCCCAGTTTGCTCAGCGCGGTCTCGTTGATTACGCCGTCCCGGATCAGCCAGGGCCCGAAGCTCATCACGGTCTTGCAGCCCATGTCGATGTACTCCTGGGCCGTGTGCTCCAGCCGGTCAAACACCGCGATGGAGCCATCCGGCATGAAAGCCAGGATATCCTGATTCGGAAAGGCGCCGCCCCTCTGATTCTTCCGGACTTTGCTCCATAGGATCTTTCCGTTCCGGATGATGATGCCCACATTGGCGTTTTTGCTGGGATAGCGCCCCTGGGCAAAGTCGTTGTTGATGGCAAAGACCACCTTGTGCTGCTGGGCCAGAAGATAGGGCCAGGTGGAGGTGCTAAGGTATTTGCCCTCTTTGTATGTGGGGTTGATCCAGCCCTCTTCGCCGCGGGTCCAGATTTCCGCTTCCCACCAGACTAATTTCTTGGGGGTGTCTTTGGTTTTCCGGCTGATCTCAATTCTCAGAGTCGGAGAGACATACCGCCAGAGGCCTTCGTCCTCCCCTTCGTAGACGAACTCGCCTTCGTCCAGGAAGCCCTCCTCGTTCAGCTCCGGCCAGTCGGGGGTCTCGGAACCGATCCGCTGCGAAACCGTCGCGGAAGCGGACGAAAGGATCAGCACAGCCGTCAGCAGCAGCCATGCAGCCCTCTTCAAAACCGCCATGCCCCTCAGCCCTCCATGCCCATCATGCGATGCAGCAATTCCTGATAAGCCTGTTCCGCGTTGCCCAGATCCCGGCGGAAGCGGTCCATATCCAGGGGCTCATGTGTCCTCGCGTCCCAGAAGCGCGCCACGTCCGGCGAGATTTCATCCGCCACCAGGATCTGCTTGTGAAAGCGGCCGAACTCCAGCTTGAAGTCGATCAACTCGATGCCGATCTCCCGCATGTATTGGCTGATGATGCCGTTGACCTGCAGGGCCATATCCGTGGCCTGGTCGATCTCTTCGCGGCTGGCCAGCCGGAGGGCCAGGATGTGCGTCATGTTGACCAGCGGATCGTCCGTGTAAGGGCCGCGAAGGATGTACTCCACCACCGGCGGCTGGAGCGGACGGCCCTCCGTCAGTCCGAGGCGCTCCGCCATGCTGCCCGCGGCGCGGTCGCGGACCTTGATGGCCACCGGCAGCATATCGCAGCGACGGACCAGGCTCTGGCGGCTGTCCAGGGGCTCGATGTAATGGTTCGGGACCCCGTGCTCGGACAGCAGGTGGAAAAAGGTCTGCGAGATGGCGTTGTTGATCTCGCCCTTTCCCCAGATGCGGCCCCGCTTCAAGCCGTGGTAGGCCATGGCGTCATCCTTGAAATACTCGATGGCCGTATCCGGATCGTCCGTCGCGTAGATTCGCTTGCTCTTTCCCTCTCGGATCAGTTCACCGGGCTGAAGCATGTTCTGACTCCCTTCCGTCCCGTCGTTCTCTGACCACAGAATACGGATAAAGAGCGCACAGCACCAGGCACATTGCGCTCTTCAGATTTTTGCTCTTCAATTATATCAGAATCAAACGGATGTGACAAGACTAAATTGCCGTTTCGCCGCGAATTTCCGCGATCATTCAAGGCTTCGCGGCCCCGAGCAGCCCGGTCGGCCGGCGAAGGCGTAGAGGCCGATGGCGGCCGCGACAGAAAGGTTCAGCGAGTCCACCCGATCATTGGACGGGATCCGCACCGGCTGGCCGAGGGAAGCGTAGAACGGCGGGAGGCCGCTGCCCTCGTTGCCGAAGATCAGGGTCCAGTCCTCCGGGATCTCACCCGCAAGCACCTCCGGAAGCGGCAGGGACGCGTCCAGCATGAAGGGGTACACGGGCCGGTCCGGGTTTTCCTCCTGCCAGGCCTCATAACTCGGGTAAGTCTTGACCCGGAGCTGAAAGATCGCGCCCATGCTGGCCCGGACGGTCCTGGGATCAAAGACGTCCGCGCAGGGTCGGATCAGAGCCACGTCCTCCACGCCGAAGCCCAGCGCCGTCCGCAGGATGGTCCCGACATTGCCGCAGTCGGAAGCCTGGGCCAGCACCACTTGCGGTTTTCCGCTCGCCAGCTGTTCTTCCCGCTTGGCAAAGACCGCAGCGGCGTAACAGTTCTCTTTGCCGGAGATCCTCGACAGGATGCGGTCCGCCTCCTCCACGCGCACACCGCAGGAGGCAGCTTTCTCAGCCAGGGACCTGCCGGCGTCCGTGTCGACGGCTTTCGACGAGATCAGCACCCTACGGACATTGTCGGGCGTGTGATTCAGCGCTTCCATGGCGGGGAAAAAGCCCGGCGCGTAGCTGTAGTCCATGGAAGGCTTGTACATTTCCAGTGATGGCATGGCTTCCTCCGTCAGAAGAGCGCTTCCACGAAATCCTTGGCCTTGAAGGGCTGAAGGTCATCGATGCCCTCGCCCACGCCGATATACCAGACCGGAACATTGACCTCCTGGCGGATCGCCAGCGCCACGCCGCCCTTGGCGGTGCCGTCCAGCTTGGTGAGGATGATGCCGCCCACCTCGCAGACTTCCTTGAAGACCCGGGCCTGCTGAAGCCCGTTCTGGCCCGTGGTGGCGTCCAGCACCAGGATGCAGCGGACATCGGCCTCGGGGTATTCGCGGTCGATGACCCTGCGCATCTTGTCCAGCTCGTCCATCAGGTTCTTCTTGTTGTGGAGGCGGCCTGCGGTATCTACGATCAGTAGGTCGGCGCCGTTGGCTTTTGCGGATTTCACCGCGTCATAGACCACGGCAGCCGGGTCCGCGCCTTCCTCGCGCTTGACGATGGGCACCCTGGCCCGCTCGGCCCAGATGGTCAGCTGTTCGGCCGCGGCGGCGCGGAACGTGTCGCCGGCACAGAGCATGACCTTCCGGCCGATGGCCTGGAAGCGCAGGGCCAGCTTGCCGATGGTGGTGGTCTTTCCGACGCCGTTGACACCCACGATGAGCATCACCATGGGCCACTTCAGCGGCGGACGCGGGATGTCCATCTCCTCGATCATGATCTGCTTGAGGATCTCCCGCGCTTCCACGCCGTTCTTGACGTTCTGCTGTTTCACCCGGGCTTTCAACTCGTCGATGATGGCGGTCGTCGCCTTGATGCCGCAGTCCGAAAGGATGAGGATATCCTCCAGTTCCTCGTAGAAGTCGTCGTCGATCTTTTCCGTCTGCCTGGCCAGAGTGTCGACCTTGTCGGTCATGTTCCCGCGGGTCTTGCTGAGACCCTGCCGCAGCCGGGCAAACAGGCCTTTTTTCTCTTTCTCTTCGCCAGCCTCCGGTTTTGCCGCGGAGGCTTCCGGTTTTTCGTTATTCTTGTTCCGGCCGAATAGTGCCATTGTATGTTGATCCTCCAGCTTCTGCCAATTTTCCCCTTCAGGGCAGGGGCATTATACCATAACGGACCGGATGATGCAAACATTTCCGGCGCAAAAAGCGGGGCGGCGGCGCAATGCCCGACGCCCCGCCCTGCGGGTTATTTCTTCCGAAGAATGAACCGGACAAAGTTCAGGTATGCTCCGCCGCCGGCGCGCATGCTCTTCCGGTCCCCCACGGCGTAATCGTTTTCCTGCCTGAGCCAGTCCTCCCACGCCTCCATGTTGGTCTCCATCGGTGAGACGGACAGGATCTCGGCGTCCCGGGACGCGCTCAGCAGCCTTTGCCACCAATCCGCGTCATGGATGGTTTCCAGATCCTCCGGCGTAAAGGACCGCAGCAGCACCTCCGGTAGATGGCCGTGGCAGTCCTTTTTCATTCCGGGCACGGCGATGTACAGGTATCCGCCGGGTTTCACGAAAGGAAGAAGTTTCTCGTCCAGAAAGGCCGGATCGCGCCCGAAGTAGTGATAGGAGTCTGTCGACACCACCGCGTCAAAGAAGGCCTTCTCAAACGGAAGATCCAGCGCGTCCGCCTTGACG
Source organism: Christensenellales bacterium (assembly GCA_045226335.1). Taxonomy (GTDB): domain Bacteria; phylum Bacillota; class Clostridia; order Christensenellales; family Aristaeellaceae; genus RUG11272. The sequence goes on from JBGVCH010000081.1 coordinate 84,442, forward strand.
GGGACGATCTGGTCACGGCTCAGGCCCATCCGGTCAAAGAACCGGCGGTTGTCCTCCGGTTCACTCCAGAGGTCCGCCGCGAAGACCCTGAAGCCGTATTCCCGGACCAGAAAGACGCTGGTCAGGCCCTGGCCGCTGCCCAGGTCACAGACTGTGCTGCCGGCAGGGATCCGATGGTCCGCCATCAGTTCCTCCAGGAGTTTCAGCGGATTCGGACCCATGATTTTTGCCATCAGGTCCGGGGCAGAGTATTGGTCGCTCAACGGGTATTTCATCTTTTTCCCTCTTTTCATTCATTCGTCAGGGTGTCATAGAACGAGTAATCCACCACGCCGTGGATATGCGCCAGCGCGCCTTCCGTCAGTTCCCTGATCATCAGGCAGCTGACATGAGGCAGGTGAATGGCCGGACCAGCCACGATCCCGTGGTCCGCGCTGGTGACGAAGCCCCGGGCGTGGTAATTCCGGGGATTTCCCTCCACAAGGACGGCTTTGAATCCCATTTCTCTTGCTTTTCCGAAGCCGCATTCAATCAGGTCTTTCGAGATGTGTCGACGCTGCAGCTCTGTTTTTACGGCCACCGGCGACAGGAGCAGCAGCTCGTCCTCGTACCGCCCCTCGATGTGGAAACGCGAAAACATCACATACCCGACGATCTCGTCCGTTTCGTTCACCATGATCAGTTCCAGTTCCGGGATGTAGTATCGCTTGGACCGGATTTCCGCCACAAGGCTTCGGACGGTTTTTCCCTCTTCAGGGCCCTCCGCTTCGGCAAACACACGCTCGACAAAGTTCAGGGATTCCTCCAGGTATTCAGGTTTCATGCTTTTGATGATTCTTTCCACGGCTGAATTGCCTCCTGTATTCATATTCCGTATGGCAAGGATTCGGGCAGCGCGGAACGACGGAATGGCAACAGAAAAAGTGCCCGGCTCACGGCGTATCGCAGAAAGGCACATGAAACATGGCGGTCATACGGCCCGCCACGCTCATTCAGCCTTTCCGGCCCGTTACGCTACAGTTGCCAAACACTACCTCCGGGGGATGGCCTGATCTGTCAGGATCCCACAACCGAATCTTACCACGAGGGCAATGGTCTGTCAAGCGAAAGAACGGCGATTCCGCAGGCATGACAAAAAGCACGAGCCAATCGCTCATGCTTTTGCCGGGAATCACAGATTGCCGAATGTCACGTATTTGTCCTTGGGCGCTTTGGCCTTCTCGGCCGCCAGTTCGTGGAGCATGACGGCGGGCTGCCCGTCCCTGGATTTCACGACCTGGCATTTCGCGGTCAGGCGGATGAAACCCTTTTCGCTGGGGATCTCCTTTCCCTTGCAGGCCCAGCCGCATTTGGCGATGTCGTTGGCGCAGCACGTCATGGCATAGCGTCCGAAGTAATAGTAGCCTTCAGGGAATCCGGGCTCCGGATAGGGCTGCCCCACCATGCGCAGGGTTTTGCCGTCGTACCGCTCCGGGTGTTCCATGGCGTCCAGGTAGAGAATGCCGAACTGGTCGTCCGTCACGTCGATCACGGCGGCCTTCATGTCGTACGGAAGATCTTCCTCCGTGACCCCGTCTTCCGTGGTGCCGTCCAGGTTCTCAAACAGGAGGGTGGCCGACGGGTTCAGGGCGCGGAGCTGCTTGCGCCAGCTGCTCTTGGGGAACTCAGGTCCGCAACGGTTCACCAGAATGAGATCCGACGCCTTCATGGGGTCGGTGAGCTGCTTGCGCATGTTGGTCATGTAGTTGGCAAAGGTGGTGGCGTCCGCCAGGGTGATGATCTGCACCAGTTCCCAGCGGGGCGGCATCTTGACGCGCGCCATCATCTCAACGCCCCAGAAATTGTTGAACTCCACGATGACCCGCTCCGGGGCATACTCGTTGTTGAGCTGCTTGACCTTCAGGCTGGTGAGCTCGGACGCGTCGTCCAGCTGGGCCAGCCTGGCGTTGGCCTCGTCGAGGAGCTCCGGTTCGTACTCCTCGATGCCCTCCTCGCAGCAGATGATCAGGGTGCGCTGACCGTTGGAGAAATTCGGGTCCGTCAGCATGTTCCGGATCATGGTGGTCTTGCCGCTCTCGATAAACCCGGTCAGCATGTAGACCGGGATCACGGTTTGCTCTTTCATACCTTGAACAGCTCCCGAAGCGCTTTTTCGTCGATGTCGGTTCCGATCACGCAGAAGCGGCCGGTGTAATCCGCTGAGCCGTCGCGGAATTCACACTCGCCCGGCACATAGTCAAACTCAAACCACTTTCCGTCCGCGTCCTGTAGGATGCCCTTGGCCCGCAGCACCTTGCCGTACTCCTCTTCGTCTCCCAGCTGATCCAGCATGACCCGGATTTCTTCGCGGCTGTACCGCTTCGCGGTCTCCACGCCGATGTTCTGGAAGACTTCGTCGGCGTCGTGGCCTTCGCCGTGGTGATGGTGGTGATGATGATGCTCATGGCCGTGATGATGTTCATGCTCATCGTGGTCATGGTGATGATGCTCGTGCTCGTCTTCGTCATCATCATCATCGTCATCATCGTGATGATGGTGATGCTCATGCTCATCGTCATCATCATCGTCTTCATCATGGTGATGATGATGCTCGTGCTCGCCGCCGTCCTCATCGTCGTCATGGTGATGGTGCTCGTGTTCGTCCTCATCCTCGGGTTCCATGGCCTCGAAGAAGATGGGCTTGCCGTTTTCGATGACTTCCAGCATGAAGTCGGGGGTCAGATCATCCCAGGGCGTGGTGATGATGCGGGCGTCCGGGTGAGCCTCCGCCACCAGCGCGCGGCTCTTTTCCACGCGATCGGCACTGAGCATCTGCGTGCGGCTGAAGATGACGGTGGAGGCGCTCTTGATCTGATCCAGGAAGAACTCGCCGAAGCTCTTCATGTACATGCGGCACTTGCCCGCGTCCACCACGGTGGCGCTGCCGCCGACCTCGATGTCCGGGTGGCGGGTCTTTGCCAATTCCACCGCGGAGAGGATCTCACTGAGCTTGCCCACGCCGGTGGGCTCCACCAGGATCCGGTCGGGATGATAGGTGTCGATCAGCTGATCAATGGCGCCCTGGAAGTCGCCGGCCAGGGTGCAGCAGATGCAGCCCGCGTTCAGCTCGGATACCGTGATGCCGACTTCCTTCATGAAGGCGCCGTCCACGCCGATATCGCCATACTCGTTTTCCAGCAGCACCACTTTCTCATTCCGCAGCCTGCCGGTTAGCAGTTTTTTGATTAATGTGGTCTTCCCGGCGCCGAGAAAGCCGGAAATCACGTTGATTTTGACCATTGTTCCTCACTCCTTGATCTCATGGTTGCCGGAGCCCGTCGCTCCAGCACCATTATACCGCGTCTGTCAAGTGTTCGCCAGAATGACGTTCCGGATCCTTCTCGTCACGCGGCAGAAGCCTGTGTCGGTCACATTCTGGTTCAGCAGGATCGTCATGCCGGAATCCGGGAAGTTGCAGAAATAGCTGCCCAGCCACCCGTCCCAGCCGTACTCTCCCATGCGGGCCAGACCCGGGAAACGGCCCGGCGCGAAGCAGATCCGCATGAACTTGCCGTAGTTGTAGCCGCTTCCGCAGTCCCAGAACAGTCCCTCCGGCAGCTGCGGCGTGGTCAGCCACGAGACCGTCCGCTCGGAGAGATAGCGATGCCCGTCCAGCTCGCCTTTCCGGAGGAGCATCGTTGCAAAGCGCGCGTAGTCGTCGAGGGTGGACACGAGACCGGCCCCGCCGGACTCAAACCGCGGCGGTTTGCTGTAATCGCCGACACACAGGTGAAGACGCCTGAAGGGCTCCAGCCCGCCCGGGACCCGCGCAGCGCAGGTGACAAAGCGGTCCCGTTTCTCTTCCGGGACCCAGAAACCGGTGTCCGTCATGCCGAGGGGATCGAAGAATTCCTTCTGCAGAAACGCGGAAAACTTCATGCCGGAAGCGATCTCAATGATGGCGCCAAGGACATCCGCGCAGGTGGAATACCGGAATTCCCAACCGGGCTGAAACGCCAGGGGCAGCTGCCCGATGGCGTTGCTGAACGACACGGTGTCCGCGCCTTCCCCGTTCAGCATGTCTTCGGTGTTCCGGTCGAACAGGTCCGCGGCGAAACGGCCGGCCGGGTCATCCCCGGGATAGGAAAGCCCCGCGCACATGCCCAGCAGGTCCATGACCGTCACGGGCCGATCGGCGTTGACAAAGCTCCCGTCGGACTTGAGGACCTTCTGGCCGGCAAAGCCCGGAAGGTATTCGGCCACCGGGGTGGTCAGTTCCAGGACGCCGCGCTCCATCAGCATGGCCGCCGCGGCCGCCGTGATGGGTTTTGTCTGGGAGTAGAGACGGAAGATGGTGTTTCTTGAAACGGGCTTTCCGGTATCGAGATCTTTTCCGGCTTCCGCGTACAGGATTTCCCGGCCGTCCTTCAGCACCAGCACATTGCCGCAGGGCAGTTCATGGTGTTCGATGGCCTGCTCCAGCAGGGCCGTGACGGTTTGCTTCAGGTCCATTCTTCTTCGTCCTCTTGCGTTTCTTCGCCGTCGCGGGTGAAATTGGCGGCAATGTTTTCCGGGTCAAACCGGGGGTCAAAGGCCAGGGAGCGGAGGCTTTCCCGGCTGACCACCGTGTCCGTGCCGAGACAGTCCCGGCACCGATACCCGCAGTCCGGGCAGACGCATCCCAGCAGATCGCTGTCCGCCTGGACCATGTAGGTTCCGCACTCCTTACAGCTGCAGCGCATAATCTTCGCCTCCGGGATCAGCGGCCGGAACCGCTGACGCTCAGACTGCCGACGTCCACGGAGGGCGAGCCGATCCCGCCGCCCAGGAATTCCAGGTCGCTTCCCACTGCCTTGATCTCCTTCAGCATCTGATAGAAGTTGCCTGCGATGGTGATCTGTTCAACGGGACGAGCCCGCTGTCCGTTGACCACAAGGTAGCCCTTTGCGATCAGGGAGAAGTCGCCGCTGACAGGGTTCGCGCCGGCGTGAAGGCCGCCCAGCTCCGTGATCAGCAGGCCGTCGTCCATGTCGCTGAGAAGTGTATCCAGATCGTGTTCGCCAGGCCGGAAGAAGAAATTGGTCGGGGACACCTGGATCGGTCCGCCCACACCGCTCCGGGAGGCGTTGCCGGTGGTCTCAACGCCCTGTTTCTTCGCGGTCTTCCGGTTGTGAAGCAGGGTGGTCAGCACGCCGCCGTCGATGATCTTCTTGGTCCTGCTGGCCGACCCCTCCGCGTCGAAGGATGTGGAGGCGAAGCCGTCGGGAAGCAGCGGATCATCCATCAGGGTCACGCAGTCGGCGGCGATCTTTTCGCCCTCCCGACCGGCCAGGAGGGACAGTTTCTGCTGTGCATTTTCCGCGGAGAACACGCCGCAGAAGGTGCCCAGAATGGGTCGCATGGCATCCCGGCGGATGACGGCGCGGTACACGCCGGAGGAAACCGGGCTTCCGCCAAGCCTGGAGACGGTCTCCTCGGCCGCCTCCTCACCGATGATCCTCGGGTCCAGTTCCCGGACTTTACGGCCGGCCTTAAACTTGCCGCCGGTGGCCGTGGAATCGCCATCCTTGCCCACCAGGAAGATCCCAGCGGAGGCCATGCCGCCCATGGGCGTCTCCCGCTTCAGGTTCAGGCCGCGGCTGTTTACGATCTGCTCCCGGCCGCGGCCGGTGGCGATGTAGGCGCCGCGGCTCTTGTCGATGCGCGGATCGACCGCCTTCGCGGCTTTCTCCATCTCCAGGATCAGCGCGAGCTTTTCCTCCGCCGTGACCTCATCGATGTCGTTTTCCGGGGATGTCAATTCGGGATAAGACGCGTCGCCGGCGAAGATCTCATCCTGTTCTTCCGCCTCGGAAAGCACCGCGCTCTCCCGGACCGCGCCGACCAGCATTTCGATGGCGCTGTCGTCGAAGGCCTCGGTGGACGCGTAGCCCATCTTTCCGTCCACGGCTCCGCGCAGGCCGAGCTTGCGGCTGGCCGACACCTCGTACCGGTCGATCCGGCCTTCCATAGCCTGAGCGCTGAAGCTCTCGCTCTCGGCGTAGCACACCTCGGCCGGCTCAATGCCGGCTTCCTCAGCCGCCGCCAGGAGCTTCGCGATGAATTCATCCATCCTGCTCATCTTCTTACCCTCACTTTCCGCCCACCGTCAGGCTGCTGACCCGGATCATGGGCTGGCCCACATTGGTGGGAATGGAACCGGACGCCGATCCGCACATGCCCTGGGCCATGGTCATGTTCCGGCCGACGCGGTCGATGCGCATCAGCACCTCGCCGCCCTTGCCGATCAGGGAAGCGCCGCGGACCGGGCGAACGATCTTTCCGTCCTCCACCCAATAGCCTTCGGAGACCGCAAAGTTGAATTCACCCGTGGCTGGGTTCACGGAGCCGCCGCCCATGCTCTTGGCATACAGCCCGGTGCCCATGGTGGCGATCATCTCGTTCTCGTCGTCCTGGCCGGCGCAGATGAAAGTGTTGCGCATGCGGGAGGTGGGAGCCCATTCGTACGATTCACGGCGGCCGGAGCCGGTGGGCGCCATGTTCATGCGGCGTCCGCCCAGCTTGTCGATCATGTAGTTGGTCAGGATGCCCTTGTCGATCAGCACCAGACGCGAGGTGGGCATGCCCTCGTCATCGATGTGCAGGGAACCCCACTCATTGGGAATGGTGCCGTCGTCCACCGCGCTGACGCAAGGCGCGGCGATCTGCTGGCCCAGTTTTCCGGTGAACTCGCTGAGCCCGTAGGCGACTGATGTGGCTTCCAGACTGTGACCGCAGGCTTCGTGGAAGATCACACCGCCGAAACCGCCATCGATCACCACCGGATAGACGCCGGCCGGGCAGTTCTCCGCGTGGAGCATGGTGCGGGCCATCTCCGCGGCGTTGCGCCCGCAGGCTTCCGGATCCACGCGGCCGTCAAAGAGCTCGAAGCCCATCGAAGCGCCGGGACCTTCGCTGCCGGTCTGATTCTCATGGCCGTCGCTGGCCACCGCGGCCACCCGCAGCCGGGACCGCACGCGGGTGTCCGTGACGAACACGCCCTCCGTGTTGCAGATCAGCACATCCTGGACGGAATCCGCGTAACTGCAGCTGACCTGAACGATCTCCGGCGAAACCGCCCTGGCCGCGGCATCCGCGGCCCGGAGCTTTTCCGCTTTCCTGGCGGCTTTCACATCCGTCGGAAAAAGCCGGATCTCCTGCGGCCGGGCGGCGGACCAGTGGCTGAACCCCACCGGCTTGCACCCGGCGCCCTCGAGGATGGCCGCGGCGGCCTGCGCGGCGCAGTGCATCAGGCCCTCCGGGCTGGTGTCGTTGGTGTACACATAAATCGCGCGGGTCCCGTCAAAAACGCGGATGCCCGCGCCGTGGCTGCGGTTCGTGCGGACGGATTCCATCCGGCCCGACCGCAGGGTCAGCCCCTGCCCGCGCCTGTCCTCAAGGAAAATCTCCGCGAAGTCGCCGCCGGTCTGAATCGCCCGGGCCAGCACATCCGCCGCAACATTCCGATCAAGCATCTGTCATATCCTCCCGCTGTCGTTGAGATCCGTTTTGTCAGATGGCCGCCGTGACACCGTCCACCAGTTTTCGGAAACCGTCCGTGACGCGGTTGGCCACGTCCAGGACCTCCTGATGGTTCAGTTTCTGCGCGGACAGACCCGCCGCCATGTTGGTTAGGCATGAAATCCCCAGCACGTCGATCCCGCAGTGGCGGGCCACGATGGTCTCGGGAACCGTGGACATGCCGACGGCGTCCGCGCCCAGCAGGCGCGCCATCCGGACCTCCGCCGGGGTCTCATAGGTCGGGCCGTTGAACCACATGTACACGCCCTCCCGGATCGGAAGGCCCAGCTTTTCCGCTTCCCTGCGGCAGATGTCGCGCAAACGCTTGCTGAACGCCTCGCTCATGTCGGGGAACCGCGGGCCCATCTCGTCCAGGTTGGGGCCGATCAGAGGATTCCGGCCGCTGTAGTTGATGCAGTCCGAGATCATCATCAGGTCTCCGGGATTCCAGTCGGGGTTCGCGCAACCGGCCGCGTTGGTGAGGATCATGGTATTGACACCCAGCAGCTTCATCACGCGGACGTACATGGTCAGGTCGAACAGGTCAAATCCCTCGTAGGCATGGAAACGGCCCTGCATCATGAAAACCCGTTTGCCATGGGTCTCTCCCACCCACCAGCGCCCCGCGTGACCGGGTGCCGTGGAAACCGGAAAACCGGGGATTTCGCTGTACGGCATGGAGATCGCGTTGGAGAGCACATCCACGTGCCCGCCCAGTCCGGAGCCGAGCACGATGCCGATCCCGGCTTCCCCGAGCCTGTCCCGGACCGCGTCCGCCGCCCGATACAGTCGATCCATCTTCTCACTCATCTTTCACCCTCCTCAGATCAGTTCCCCGGCAAAGGAGACCGCGCCGAAACGATCCGGAAGCCCCAGCCATTCCGCGCAGGTGGCAGCGATGTCCGCGTAGCTGCCGCGGGTGCCCAGCTGTGTCAGGCGGGTCATCTTCCTGTGCCAGACCATCAGCGGGATGTACTCACGGGTGTGGTCCGTCCCTGTAAAGGTCGGGTCACAGCCGTGGTCTGCCGTGAGGATCAGCAGGTCCTCGTCACCCATCAGCGCCTGGATCTCCGGCAGCTTGTTGTCGATGTAGATCAGGGCGTCCGCAAAGCCCCTGGGATCCCGGCGATGTCCCCAGAGCATGTCCGTGTCCACCAGGTTGGTAAAGCAGATGCCGTCAAAGTCCCGGCGCATGTAATCCATCCAGGCGTCGATGCAGGCGGGATTGCCGGCCGCGTGGTTGGAGCCCGTCAGGTCGACGTGATCGAAAATATCCTCGATCTTGCCGACGCCAAGGCTTTCCATTCCCGCCTCCTTCACCGCGTCCAGGATGGTCCTTCCGATGGGGGGCATGGAGAAGTCCCTTCGCCCGGAGGTGCGGACAAAGTGGCCTTCTTCACCGATGTAGGGCCGGGCGATGACGCGGCCGACGCCCAGCGGCCCCTGCAGCATCTCTCTGGCGATGGTGCAGAAGCGATACAATTCCTCCCGCGGGAATACGTCTTCGTGGCAGGCGATCTGGAATACGCTGTCCGCGGACGTGTAGACGATGGGGGTCGCGTTGACCCGGCTGATCTCGCCCAGCTCCTCCAGAATGGCCGTGCCGGAGGCGGGCTTGTTTCCGATCACTTTGTGCCCGATGGCTTTCTCATAGGCCGCGATAAAATCCGCGGGGAATCCGTCCGGGAAAGTGGGAAACGCCTGGGACAGCCGAAGTCCCGCAATCTCCCAGTGTCCGGTGGTGGTGTCCTTGCCCGCACTGACTTCCAGGCAGCGGCCCGCCGCACCGATCGCGGCCGGATCAGGCGGGTAATGCGTCCCCTCCACCTGTCCGAGGCCGATCCTGGCCATGTTGGGCAGGTCCGGATGGATCACATCCACCACATGACCGAAGGTATTGGCGCCCACGTCGCCATAGGCCGCGGCATCCGGCAGTTCGCCGCATCCGACAGCATCCAGTACCGTCAAAAAGACTCGTCTCATCGGTATCACGCTCCTTCTGCTCCACATTGTACACCAAACCCGCGAAAAAAGCAATTTCCGGCAGAAAAAAGCGGCCCCGATCCTAAGATCGGAAACCGCCGATTGCGTTATACTGCGTTCAACCGAGTTCATCCGCCAGCAGGTCGTCCATGTCATACATCCCGGGCCTTTTTCCTACAAGGAAGGCCGCCGCCCGCAGCGCGCCCGAGGCGAACACGCTGCGGCTCTCTGCGCTGTGGTGGATGGTGATCCGTTCGCTGTCCCCCAGGAACAGGACCTCGTGCTCGCCCACCACGGTCCCGCCGCGGATGGCGTGCAGGCCGATCTCGCCCGAGTTCCGCCTGCTGTCGCGGCCCGCGCGCCCAAGGATAGCCGGTGATTCGGCACCGCGTGCGTCCTTCACTGCGTCGTAGAGCATCAGCGCCGTTCCGCTGGGTGCGTCCACCTTTCTTCGATGATGGGCTTCCACAATCTCGATGTCAAAGCGCGATCCCAGCGCGGCGGCCGCTTCCCGGGCCAGACGACGCACCAGCGCGATCCCAAGGCTCATATTGCCGGAGCGGAAAATAGGGATCTGCCCGGACGCCTGCCGGATCTTTTCGATCTGTTCCGGCGAGAAGCCCGTGGTGCAGAGAACAAGCGGCAGTCTCTCCTTCAGGCACCAGGCCAGCAGATCATCCAGCGCGGCGGGAACCGAGAAGTCGATCACCGCGTCGCCGCCGGAGGGCAGGCCGTCAAAGCCGCGATAGACAGGGAACGCGGCGGTTCCTTCCATTTTGTCGATTCCGCCGAGAACATCGATGCCTTCCGCGCCTGCGGCCTCTGCTACGGCGCGGCCCATGTGGCCGCAGGCCCCGCTGATCCAGATTTTCATTCGTTCACCTCAGGCCTTCAGGCCGAGTCCGTCCATGATGGCGTACAGCTTCTCGCGGTTGGCGGGCTGCATGGGGATCAGGGGCAGGCGAAGCTCGTCCGCGCACAGGCCCAGGCGAGCCATGGCCGCCTTCACGGGAATGGGGCTGGTCTCGCAGAAGAGGGCGTTGATCAGCGGCAGATACTTCATCTGCAGCGAAGCCGCCAGCGCGTAGTCCCCGGCCAGGCAGGCGTGGGTCATCCGGACCGTCTCCGCGGGAACAACATTGGACAGGACGGAGATCTCGCCCACAAAGCCGCAGGCCATGGTAGGCACGGCCAGCTCGTCATTTCCGCAGTAGAAGACGGCGTTCTCCCCCACCAGGCGCAGCTTGTCCAGCGCCTGGCCCACATCCGTGCTGGCTTCCTTCACCGCCACCACCTTGGGATGCTTGCAGATCTGCTGCAGCGCCCAGGGGCCGATGTTGATGCCCGTGCGGGAGGGGACGTTGTAAACGATCACCGGAAGGGTGGCGGCGTCCGCGATGGCGTTGAAGTGCGCCACCAGACCCTCCTGGCTGGTCTTGTTGTAATAGGGCGTGACCACCAGCTGCGCGTCCGCGCCGAATTCCTGAGACATCCGCGCCGCGTGTACCGCTTCGCTGGTGGCGTTGCTGCCCGTTCCGGCGATGACCGGGACCCGGTGGTTTGTCACATCCACCACCCGGCGGATCACGTTCAGGTGTTCCTCCCAGGTCATGGTGGCGGGTTCGCCGGTGGTCCCCACGGCCACCAGGGCGTCGATCCCGGCCTCGATCTGGCTCTCGACCAGATTGTCCAGGGCCGGATAGTCCACTTCTCCGTTGCGGAAGGGGGTGATCAGGGCTGTCGCGCAGCCGGTAAAGAGCGGTGTCATATGCGAACCTCCCGATTATCAGTCCATGTATCCCTTGCTGCACAGAAGCTCCGCGGTCAGGATCGCGCCGCCCGCCGCGCCGCGGATGGTGTTGTGGCTCAGGCAGACAAAGCGGTAATCCAGGATGGCGTCATCCCGCAGACGGCCGATGGAAATGCCGAAGCCGTTGCCGAAGTCGCGGTCCAGGCGGGTCTGGGGGCGGGACGGATCCTCGAAGTATTGGAGGAAGGGCTTGGGCGCGCTGGGTAGACCCAGGCGCTGCGCTTCCGTCTCGTAGCTGTTCCAACGGCGGAGGATTTCCTCCTTCTCCGGCTTCTCCGCAAAGCGCACGGAAACCGCGGCCATGTGGCCGTCCGAGCAGGCCACCCGAAGGCACTGCGCGCTGATGACGGGCTCCTTCGCGTTGACGATCAGGCCATTCTCCACCTTGCCCCAGATCTTGAGGGGCTCGGTTTCGCTCTTCTCATCCTCGCCGCCGATGTAGGGGATCACGTTGTCCACCATCTCCGGCCAGGTGCGGAAAGTCTTGCCCGCACCGCTGATGGCCTGGTAGGTGCAGACGATGACCTGGGTGGGCCGGAAGTCCAGCAGGGGCGTCAACGCCGGGACATAGGACTGGATGGAGCAGTTGGGTTTCACCGCGATGAAACCGCGTTTTGTCCCCAGACGCTTCCGCTGGGTCTCGATCACGCTGATGTGGGACGCGTTGATCTCCGGAATCACCATGGGCACATCCGGTAGTGTCCGGCACGCGCTGTTGTTGGAGACCACGGGCACTTCATGGCGGGCGAAGTCCTCCTCCATGGCCCGAATCTCGTCCTTCTTCATGTTGACCGCGCAGAAAACGAAGTCCACCTTCCCGGCGATGGCGCTTACATCCGAGGCGTCCATGACGGTCATGTTCTTCACGTTTTCCGGGATTTCCGCTTCAAAGGCCCAGCGCTCACCCACCGCTTCGGCATAGGGCTTGCCGGCGGATGACGCGGACGCGGCCAGCGCGGTGATCTCAAACCACGGATGATTCTGCAGGAGAAGGATGAATCGCTGTCCCACCATCCCCGTCGCGCCGACGATGCCAACATGATACTTCTTCATGAGAGACGCCCCCTGTTCTTTGCAAAAACCGCCGCACAGCAGGCGCCGGGCGGCTTAAGCAATCATATCATGCACCCCCGCGCATGTCAACATCCTTTTCGGGCATTCACGGAGCGGAAGTGTTCTTTTCATGCTTTTTATCCGGCCGGCCTGATGGATGTTGACCCGTGCACCGTGTAAAATTCCTTGCGGCCACTTGCTCATCACGGACAAATATCGTATAATGTGGTGTCCTTTCAGATTAATTGATGTTTTCCGAAAAGGAGTGATCATATTGAGCAATAACGACCGCACGGACCTGAACGGCAGCCAGCCTACCCGTGACGTCCCGGTGGTCTCCGGAAAGGCCCGGCGCCGCAGCGGCTTGCAGAACGGCCCGGCCGCGGGGCCCGCAGACGCGCCCGCGCCCTTCTCCCGCGTGACCGGAAGGGTCCGGATGGCTTCCGAAGAGACCATCTCCCAGGAGTCGAAGCAGGAGAACAGGGAAAAGGCTTACTCCGCGTACCGGGCTCAGACCGGCATCAACAGCCGGAATGTCCGCCGGCCTGTCCAGGCGGAGGGATACACCGAGCGCCAGCGCCCTCAGACGGACAGGACGGCTTTCGCGCCGCCCGTCGCCGCAAAGACGTCTCGGCCGAGCAGTATGCCCGCTCCCGTTCCCGAGAAGGCAAAGCCTGCCCACAAGAGAAGGAATTACATTCCCGTCATCTTTACCATGGTGGTGCTGGTGGCCGCGCTGGGTGTGCTGGGCCATATGATGATCAACGGCACGGCCACGGCCTCAGGGGAATCCGCCGAGAGCGATCCGAACGCGAACACGGTCTATCAGCCCCGCGTGCTGGCGACTCCGCCTGTGGAGGAGGACGTACCGGTCCTGATGGAGTTTGAGGCCGAGCAAACCAACGGCACAGCGCCGCTGTCGATCCTGTTCTCCGCCACCACAGGCACCGTCGTCGAGAACGTCCGGCTCGTGGACGAAACCGGAACGGAAGTGTCGGATCCTTCCGAGGGGACGACTGAGGAGGGACAGATCCGGTGGACCATCCCCGCGTTCTTCAGCGCGCCCGGCAGCTATTCCGTTGAACTGCAACTGCTGATGGACGAAGAATGGGTGACTACGGACGATGTGATCGGCATCACCGTCCTGGCGCCTGCTGATGCTTCCTTCGATGAGTCCTTCGAGGAATCGGACGAGCTTTTCCTTGAGGAAGAGGAGATGTTCGAAAGCGAAGAGGACATCGATTTCGAGACCGCCGATTCGCCCGAGACCTCCGTATCTGTCGTGCCCGCCGTGCCCATCACGCCCACGGAAGTTCCGCCGGTCCCGGCCGCCGATGCTGTGCAACCGACGCCCGCGCCGTCCGCCCCGCCCGCTGCGCCCGCCTCACCCGCGACGCAGGAAGCCGACGTCGAGCGAGAACCCCGTACGCTGGAAGTCTCCGCCGCGGACAGCGCCTCTCCGTCCCTGATCAAAACCCAAAAGATCTACAAGGACAGCAAAAAGGCCCTGAGCTCCTACAAGCGCGACGGGGTCGAGGCGGTCTTTGTGGGGGACGCGGAGCACTATCTCTACAGGCCCTACGGCGTCCTGACCTTCCGAGGCTCCTCCTTCCGGCAGAACGCAGCCTCCGGGAACGTGGGTTCCATCTCCGGCATGCAGATCCTCTGGACCGTGGACGCCGGCAGCATCAAGGGCACCCAGAAAGGCACCGTATTCTACGGCATCGGAAAGAACAGCCAGCCGCTGATCGTCCAGTGGCCTCAGGACATCCGGAGATTGTCCAACATCACCGCGGAGAAGAAGGCCGTCTCCAAGCTGAAGGAGGTCATTGTGGCCGGCGAGGACGGCATGATCTACTTCCTTGATCTCACCGACGGCTCAAAAACCAGGGAGCCCATCAACCTGGGCTACCCGATGCGGTCCACCCCCTCCATTCATGCCAGCGGTTTCCCCTTCATGTCTGTCGGGCAGTTCGGCCGCTTCGTCGAGAAGAAGAAGACCACCGAAATCGGCATGCGCTGCTACGATCTTCTGACCCAGAAGCAGATCATGCTCATCGACGGCTTTGACAAAACCTACAACCGGACTCTGGTCGGCAAGAAGAGCGTGGTGGGCTCCTTCAACACCAGCGCCCTCTTTACGGAACTGGCCGATGACAACAAAACCGCCACCATGATCTTCGCCGGAACCAACGGCCTGCTCTATCTCGCCAAGGTCGAAGTGGTGGTGGATGTCAACAAGGAGAACATGTCCGTCAAAATCAGCGATGTGGTGCTGGCCAGCCAAGCCAATAAGCAGAAGGCCGCCACCACGGCGGTGGAGAGCAGCCTGGCCGCGTATCAGAATTATGTCTTCTACGCCGACAAGGCCGGCTATCTGCGCTGCGTGAACGCCAACAACCTGACGGTGGCATGGGCGGTGAACACCGGTGACACGGTGGAGGCCGCCATCGCCCTGGACCTGGATTCCGAGGAAAGCCTCTGGCTGTACACCGCCAACTCACTGCAGACCCGCAAGAAGGGCGACGCGGTGATCCGCTGCTACAACGCGGAAACCGGCGAGGAGCGCTGGGCCGTGTCGCTGAACGTGACAAAGCCCAAGAAGGACGCCTATGTGGCCGGCGTCATCGCCTCTCCGGTCATCGGGCAGAACGCGCTGAGCGACTGTGTGTATTTCACTGTCTCGGGCCTCAGCGCGGACGGTTCCTCGAAGGCCTTCGGCAACAGCACCGCCAAGGACGGCGCGCTGGTCTGCCTGGACAAAACCACCGGCCGCATCCGCTGGGCCTACGCGCTGGACAGCTACAGCTATTCCAGCCCCGTGGCTGTTTACAGCGAGGACGGGAAGGGCTGGATCATCCAGGCATCCGCCAACGGAACGCTGTATCTGCTGGACGGCCTCACCGGGAATCTGGTACAGTCCATTCAGCTGGAAGGCTCCATCAACGGCTCGCCCGCGGTCTTCGGAGACATTCTGGTGATCGGCACCCAGGGCAAAGATACCAACCACATCTACGGCATCAGTCTTGAATAAGGGAAAGAAGGAACGCGTTATGGAAAATCAGGGCCTCGGCACCATCTGCGTACAGGGCGGCTACACCCCCGGAAACGGCGAACCCAGACAGATCCCCATCGTTCAGTCCACCACCTTCAAGTACGCCACCTCCGAGGACATGGGCAAGCTGTTTGATCTGGAGGCTTCGGGTTACTTCTACACCCGGCTGCAGAACCCCACCAACGATTACGTGGCCGCCAAGATCGCCCAGCTGGAGGGCGGCACGGCCGGCATGCTGACATCCTCCGGTCAGGCGGCCAACTTCTTCGCCCTGTTCAACCTGGCTTCCAGCGGGGATCATCTGGTGGTGTCCTCTTCCATCTACGGCGGCACCTTCAATCTGATCTCTGTCACCATGGCGCGGATGGGCATCGAGACCACCTTCGTCTCCCCCGACTGCACGGATGAGGAGCTGAACGCGGCTTTCCGGCCCAACACCAAGGCAGTCTTCGGCGAAACCATCGCCAACCCCGCCCTGACGGTGCTGGACATTGAGCAGTTTGCCCGCGCCGCCCATGCTCACGGCGTTCCGCTGATCATTGACAACACCTTCCCTACGCCGGTCAACTGCCGGCCCATCGAATGGGGCGCCGACATCGTCACTCACTCCACCACCAAGTACATGGACGGCCACGGCGTTGCCGTGGGCGGCGCCATCGTGGACGCCGGCCGGTTCGACTGGATGGCCCACGCGGACAAATTCCCCGGCCTCACCACGCCGGATGACAGCTATCACGGCATCGTCTACGCGGAGAAGTTCGGCCTGGGCGGCGCGTTCATCACCAAGTGCACGGCGCAGCTCATGCGGGACTTCGGCTCCATCCAGTCCCCGCAGAATGCCTTCTATCTGAACCTGGGCCTTGAAAGCCTGCACGTCCGCATGAAGCGCCATTGCGAGAACGGACAGGCCGTTGCGGAATTCCTGGCCGCTGATCCCCGGGTAGCGCATGTCAGCTATTGCGGCCTGCCCGATGACAAGTATCATCAGCGCGCGCTGAAGTATCTGCCCAACGGTTCCTGCGGCGTGGTCAGCTGCGAGTTGAAGGGCGGCCGCGCCGCAGCCAGCGGGTTTATGAAGGCGCTGAAGATCGCCGCCATCGAAACCCATGTGGCCGACGCCCGCACCTGCTGCCTCAATCCCGCCAGTTCCACCCACCGGCAGATGACGGACGAACAGCTGGAAGCCGCCGGGATCCCGGCCGGCCTCATCCGCATCAGCTGCGGTCTGGAGGACGCGAAGGACCTCATCGGGGACATCCGTCAGGCCCTGGACGCGCTGGATTGAGACTAAACAAAAACCCACGCCGTCGATGGTGTGGGTTTTTGCGTACGATGGGAATGGCCAGGGTTCACTCGGCGATGGCCATGCAGGTAATGGTGAACTGCTTGTCCAGGGAGTCCTCCGCCATGCGGATCTCCACGGTGTGTTCCGCGGCGGTCGCAGCGTTCAGCAGCAGGGTAACCTCGGACTGCCCCCAGCTCCCGGCCGGGACGGAGAGGGTGCGCACCAGTTTTCCGTCGATGTACACCTCCGCGTTGCCGTAGCCGTTGGCCGCGCGCCAGGCGATGAGGAACTTGCTGAAGGTGGCCGTGAAGCGCAGAGGATCGTTCTTGGCCCAGGTGACATGGGTGAAATTCTGTCCGCAGACGCGGCCCACCGGATAGTTCCGGTAGCTGGACTGATCATCCGCGTTGAAGCTTCCCCGTTCCAGGGAGATCTCGGACAGGTTTTTGTCGCTGGCGAAAATCCGGCGGATGTTCAGATAGCTTAGCCCGTAGGCCGGTTTGACATCGAGATCCAGGTCCTGTCCGCTGGTCTCTGTGGCCATGGCGGCGTCGATGGTCGAAAGGATGCAGTCCGCCATGACCTTGTGGCCCAGGGACGTGGGATGGTAGTCGTCGGAGAACCATTCGTCTTCCGTCCAGAGTTTTCCGATGGCCGGGAAAGCGCCGTCGCGGATGGAAACCATCATCAGGTCGTAGGTGTCGCCGATCTTCCGGAGCTCTCCCTGCAGGTTCCAGCCGCTCTTGAACACCGCGAACACCAGAATCACCGCGGGGTGATTGGGCTGCGACAGGATGGACTTGACCATGGACTCGTAGCACTGGTGGTTGGTGGGTTCATTCCAGTCGTTGACGGAGAACTCGATGAAGACGATGTCGGGCAGACCGTCGAGATCGGTCTCCGGCACCCTGTCCGCCAGATCCTTTGTGTAGCGCATCCATCCGAAGGCGGAGGGCGTTCCGCCCACGCCGGCGTTGATCAGCGTGATATTGTCGCCGTAGCGTTCCCGAAGGCCTTCGCCGACCCTCATGGCATAGCACTCGCTGTAATCTTTCGCGCCTGCGCCTTCCGTGATGGAGCCGCCGATCAGCGCCACCGTGATGTTTTCCCCTTCGGCGGCCCGGCCGAGGATGTCCTTCAGCCGCAGATTGTTCCCCAGCGACATCTGCGCGTTTTCCAGCACCTGCTGATAGGCCGGATCTTCTTCCTGCGCGAACACGGTGTTCACCCCCATACAAAGCATGACAGCCAGCGCGAAAGCCAGGATCGACCGCGTTTTTTTCTTCATGGGCCTCATCTCCGTTTCAGCTTTATGATCGTCATTATACCACGTTTTCCCTGAAGTGAAAAGTTATCCTGTGAGAAAAAACGGGTAGCATATCCGGCGAGTTTCTGATATAATGGGATCGGCAGGAGGAATTGCAGCGTGAATGTGAAAGCCATCACCTTTGACATGGACGACACCATGCTCCGGGATGACCGCACCCTTTCCGCGTACACCGTCGATGTGATTCGCAGGGCGGCCACCGCGGGCATCCGGATCATACCGGCCAGCGGCAGGGCCCGGGACAGCATGAAGCCCTTCGTGGATGAGCTGGCCTGCGCGGACCTGTACATCGCGTGCAACGGCGCGGAGATCTGGAGTTCGAAGCATGAACTGATCCGCCGGTTCGCCTTTCCGGACGAGGACGCCCAGGCCATCATGGCCTACGCGAGATCGAACGGGTGCTATGCCCAGACATATTCCGGTTCCAACTTCTTCTATTCGATGGAGAACCGGTTTGCCAGGGATTACGCCGCTTCATCCCTCCTGGTCGGATACCACACGCCGGATCTGGAGGGCTTTCTCTCCTCCCATCCCACGCCCAAGATCCTGGTGATGGATACGGAGGAGAAGATCGCCTCGATGCTGACCGAGGCCAGAGAACGCTTCCGTGGACGCGCTTCCGTCACCTGCTCGAAGCCCTGGTTCCTGGAGTTCAACCCGCCGGAAGCCACCAAAGGCAACGCCCTGCGCTGCTGCGGGGAGCTGCTGGGCTTCTCCATGGCCGATACGCTTGCCTTCGGCGACAGCCTGAACGACATGAGCATGCTGCAAGCCGCCGGGTACGGCGTCGCGGTCGCCAACGCCCGGGAGGATGTCCGGTCGCAGCTCAGCCTGATCTGCGGCAGCAATGAGGAGGACGGCCCTGCGCGTTTCATTGAATCCCATGTGCTGATGGAGGATACCTGCCCATGATCATCGCGGAAGATTTCGCCAGTCATCTGCATTTGTCCGTGCTCTCCCCTTCCACCCGCAAGGAGTGGGACATCCCCTCCGCGGACCTGAACCGACCCGGAATGCAGTTCACCGGCTTTTTTGAGCACTTCGCCTGGGAACGTCCCCAGGTCATCGGCAAGGTGGAGATGTCCTACCTGGAGTCCCTGTCTCCCGAGACCCGGGTCGACATGCTGAAACGCTACTTCTCCTACGACATCCCGTGCATCATCTGCTGCAGGGGCATGAAGCCGCCCCGGGACCTGCTGGAAGCGGCCAAGGCGCACAACGTGGCGGTTTACGGCGCCAGTCAGACCACCACGGCCTTCACCATCGCGGCCATCAATTACCTCAGCCTCTGCCTTGCGCCACATGTGATGCAGCACGGCGTTCTGCTGGATGTCTATGGCACGGGCGTGCTGATCACCGGCGAAAGCGGCGTCGGCAAAAGCGAGACCGCGCTGGAGCTGATCAAGCGCGGCCATCAGCTGGTGGCGGACGATGTGGTGGACATCTGCCGCGTGAGCGAACACAGGCTGACGGGCGAATGTCCCGAGATGGTCCGGCACTTCATGGAGATCCGCGGCATCGGCATCATCGATATCCGGGCCATGTTCGGCGTCGGCGCGGTGGCCATCAGCAAGTCCATCGACCTGGTGATCAAGCTGGAGCCCTGGGTCGAAGGCAAAGCTTATGACCGTCTCGGCCTGCAGGAGGATTACATCACGATCCTGGGCGTCCGGGTCCCCCAGCAGCTGACCCCCGTGCGCCCGGGCCGCAACCTGGCCATCATCATCGAGGTGGCCGCCAGAAACCTGTCCCTGAAGAAGTTCGGCTACAACGCAGCCCAGGAACTGGACCGCCGGCTGAACGACATGATCGCCCGAAGATCCCGGGAAGAGAGCCAGGAAACCTTTGAGTCCTGAACAGACCTGACGATAAAGGAGGCAACAACATGGTACGCATCGGCATTGACGTAGGCGGAACCGGCATTCAGATCGGCGTGGTGGACCGCCTTGGCAACATCCTGCAGAAAGGCGAGGTCGTGACCCGCACCGATCTGCCCTTCTCGGAGCAGATCGCGCAGATGGCGGCCTGCTGTCTGGACACCCTGGCCCGCAGCGGACACAGCCTCGACGAGCTGGAATCCATCGGTGCCGGCGTCCCAGGCGTCGCCAACAAGGCCACCGGCGTGATTCCCTTCTGCACCAACCTCGGCTGGCATGACGTGCCTTTCCGGACGGAGTTCCAGAAGCACATCAACAAGCCCATCTTCATCGACAATGACGCGACGGTGGCCGGCCTGGCGGAAAGCGTGGCGGGCATCAGCGCGGGCACGTCCTCCAGCGTGTTCATCACCCTGGGCACGGGCGTCGGCGGCGGCATTGTCATCGACGGAAAGGTCTGGAGCGGCGCCAACGGCATCGGCAGTGAGATCGGCCACATGACCCTGGAGCTGGACGGCGAGATGTGCACCTGCGGCAACCGCGGCTGTCTCGAGCGTTACTGCTCCGCCACGGCCATCATCCGGATGGCCCGGGAACTGCTGGCCAAGCATCCGGACAGCCAGATCATGGCCCTTTGCGGAGGAAAGCCCGAGCGTGTCAACGCCAAGATGGTTTTCGACGCCGCCCGGGAGGGGGACGCCATCGCCCAGAAGGTGTTCCGCCGCTATGTGAGCTATCTCGCCCAGGCCATCAACACCATCATCAACTTCCTGGACCCGGAGGTCATCGTTCTGGGCGGCGGCGTCAGCAAGGCCGGCGCTTTCCTGCTGGACGCGGTCCGGGCGGAGGTGCCGAAGTATACGCTGTTCAAGTCTCTGCCGCAGCCCCGCATCGAGCTGGCCGTGCTGGGCTCCGACGCCGGCATCATCGGCGCGGCCATGCTGGAATAAGCACAAGTCTGATGGGAGGATGACATGGCAAAAGCGGTGCTGGTCCCGGGCAAAGAAAAACGGGTGCTGAACGGACACCCCTGGATCTTCCGCAGCGATATCGCCCGGATCGAGGGCAGCGCGGAGCCCGGGGATGTCATGAGTGTGTACTCCTCAAAGCAGCGATTCATCGCCCGGGCCTACTGGAATCCGGCCTCTGAGATCACCCTCCGGGTCATGAGTCTGCGGGATGAGCCCGTGGACCGGGATTTCATCTTCCGCCGCGTCCGGGAAGCCGTGGACTACCGGCGCAGTTTCGCGGACCTGCGTTCCTGCCGGCTGATCTTTGCCGAGAGCGATCGGCTGCCGGCCCTGATCGTGGACAGCATCGGCGACACGCTTGTGGTGCAGTGCCTGGCCCTGGGCATGGAAAAAGCCCTGCCCGACGTGGTGGACGCCCTGGTGGAAACGGTTCATCCAAAGGGCATCTGGGCCCGCAACGATGTCCCCGTGCGCCGGAAGGAAGGCCTGCCCATGACCACCGGTTTGCTGTGGGGCGAGGTCCCGGACCGGGTGGAGATGACGGAGAACGGCATCCGCTTCCTGGTGGACGTCAAGGAAGGCCAGAAGACCGGCTTCTTCCTGGACCAAAAAGAAAACCGCGCCGCCATCGCGCCTTTTGTCAGCGGGCAGCGCGTGCTGGACTGTTTCACCCACACGGGCAGTTTTGCGCTG
>JBGVCH010000082.1:0-3949 GCA_045226335.1 Christensenellales bacterium
CCGAGGATCGTCCTCAGGGATCTTCTTCTCCACCTTGCCCACCAGGTCCGCGCCCACGTCGGCCGCCTTGGTGTAGATGCCGCCGCCTACCCGGGCGAACAGGGCCATGAAGGAAGCTCCCATGCCGTTCATGACCATGATGTTGCCGATCTGGACCGGGTCCTGGATGCCGAAGCCGTACCGAAGAAGGAAGAACCACAGCGTCACGTCCAGGATGCCCAGGGCCACCACGGTGAAGCCCATGACCGAGCCGGCGGAGAAGGCCACCCGCAACCCCCGGTTGAGGCCCTCGGAAGCGGCCTGGGCGGTACGGGAATTAGCATGGGTGGCGATCTTCATGCCGATGAATCCGGCCAGAAGGGACCAGACGCCGCCGGTCAGAAAGGCGAAGGGGGTGAACTTGGAGAGCATGTCGCCGCCGGACGCGAAGGCGATGACCATCAATATCACGAACACCGCCGCGAAGACCGGCAGGACGGTCTTGTACTGCCGCTGCAGATAGGCGTTGGCGCCCTCGCGGATAGCGCCCGCGATCTGCTGCATGCGCTCCGTGCCCTCGGAGAAGGTCATGACCTTTTTCGCCTGGATCAGGGCGTATATCCCTGCCATGGCCGCACCGACAAATCCGATCCAGAACAACGATTCCATAGCTGTACCTCTTTCCTGAATGTATTACGGGCGAAGCGCCCTCGTTTGGCTCCGTAAACGTTTACGGAAGATGAAGAATAGAATCGGCGCCTGCCGTCTATCCGAACCGGCAAAAGCCGGAACGGCAAACGCCGATAAACCGGGATCCAGACCTACTTAACGGTCTTTCTCTTCTTAAAAATCACGACCAGCAGGATCACCGCAATCGCAGCAGCCCCGCAGCCGATCGCCGCCCACGGCACGGTGCGCTCCGCTGCCGCCGCTGTCGCTGCCGCCTCCGGCTTCGTCTCCGCTGCCGGCTTCACTTCCGCCGCCGGCTTCGTTTCCGCCGCCGGTTTTTCCTCTGTCTTGGCCGCAGCCTCCGGCTCCGCCGGCTGGCTCTGCTCGTGACGGATCGCGAAGCTGTCGATGGCGGTGTAGTCGGCGCACTTCTTCGGGCTCGCGTCGCCGGCCTCCGTCCTCTGATACGCGGTCACGACGATCCCTTCCTCCGTGACTTCCACGTAGGCGAGGTACTGCCGTTCATCCGACTGGCCGCCGGTCTGGAACCCCAGCAGGCCGTCCAGCTCTCCGCCGTACTCATCGAACTTCATGCCCATGGGGCTGATGGTGACGAAGGTGGTGGCTTCGCCGGGCTCGGCCTTTTCGCCGCTGCCGTTGACCGTGGCCCTAAAGTAGTTGTGGATATGCCCGTTGAAAAACAGGTCCACCTGAAGCTCTTCACACATCTGCTCCAGAAAGGCCGTCGCCGCGTCGTCCTTCTGCACCAGGCCCGCGTGGGCCAGGACGATCCGGTACGCGCAGCCGGAAGCCTCGAAGACGTCCTTCGCCCAGGCCTTCTGCTGCTCATAGAACCGAAGCTTGTCCTGCGACGCGTCCGCGCCGTCGATGCCGGTATAGGGCTCTGTGTTCAGGATCACGAAGCACACGTCGCCGACCACGAAGGAGGCCGTCGTCTCCGCCAGCATCTCATCGTCGATCCCCCGGGGGAGATTGGTCCGTCCCTTGAAATGGGAATAGACCACGTCGCCCTTGGATTCGTGATTGCCCGGGACATACGCGGTGGGCGTCGTCGCCAGCACGCCCTGGAGCTGATCGAACAGATACGTCCATTCCGCCATGGTGTCGTCCTCCGTGAGGTCGCCTAGGTTCACGATGAAATCCGGATGGAGGATGTCTGTCAGGAACGTCTGATCGGTGTACAGGAAGGGCAGATACCCCTCCTCGTTGGTGGACTGCAGATCGCTGACGAGCACGAAGGAGAATGCCTTTTGGGCGGGCAGGGTCCTGAACTCGTAGACGCTGCTCTGATAGTCGTTGGTCCCGTCCTTGGTGACGGCCATATACTTATAGTCCGTCCCCGGCTTTAGCCCGGTCAGGTCGACGGAATAGCTGGTGAACGTGCCGTGATCGCCACGCACGTTGACCCGCTCGATCTCGGTCACCGGCACGACGGTCCAACTGGATTCGTCCCGTTCGCGCCAGCGCAGTTCCGCGCTGAGCCCATCGGCCGCGGTGATCCAGTTGAAGCACATCTCGGCGGCGGTGGCTCCGGGTGTCAGGGTGAGTTGCTCCGGAACATAGCGGACCGTTTCCGAAACCACGTCCAGTCGGACCGTGCCCTCGGTGGGGAAGGAAAGCTTCCTTCCGTCCGCCTCCACGGTGCAGTAATAATAGTAGGTGCCGATATCCAGGGACAGATCCGCCGTAAAGCCCGCCTCGGTCCGCTGCATCGGGACCGTTTCAGTGCAGGCCGAGCGCTTCTTGCCCGTGCCCAGGTGGACCAGCGCCTCCCCGGCGGTCACACCCTCCGGCGCCAGCAGCGCGTCGATCCGCACGGTCTCGCCGGAATACGCGCTGTTCTTCATGGGCTCCGAAAGGCGAAGGACCGGCGCGGAGACGATCAGCCGCCCATCGATGCGGTCCTTGAGATCCACGGCATCCGCAAAGGCCCGGATCATAGGATAGCCATCTGACTCATCGCCGACCCAGGTCCAGACATCGTCGAGATCCCAGCCCAGGGATTCATACAGCTCTTTGCTCCTGATCTGCTCGCTACCGACCAGGGCGTACGCCGCTTCTTCGGGATGGGTGCTGGATACGCCGCCCATGAGCCTCGTCCCGTTCCACACCACGTTGCCGTGGATGTGAGAGCCGGAATCGCCGGCATAGTTCCCGCAGAGGTAGCCGATGTTCTGGCTATCGTCGCCGCCGTCGATCTCGGAGAGCAGCATCACGTTGTTGTCGACAGCCGTGCCGCCCTTGAGGTTGCCGATGAGGCCGCCGACGCTGTCCGCTTCCTCGCCGCCGATCTCGATGGAACCGGCCGCGTAGCAGTTGACCACCTGGCCGCCGCCGGAGCAGGAGGCCGTGATGCCGCCCGCCGCTCCGTTTTCGTTGCCCTTGCCGCGGACGATGATCTCGCAGTCGACGAAGCAGTTGCGGGCGATGCCGCAATAGCCGTTTTCGTTGCGCTTGATCTTGCCCGCCAGGCCGCCGGCGTTCTTTTCCCGGCAGTCGATCTTTCCGGTGCAGACCACGTTGTCCGCGTCACCGTACAGGCTCCCGGCCAGGATCCCGCAGGAGGACAGGCCCTTGATCTCGGCGTCCAGGATCGCCAGGTTTTTGACATAGCCCTCGCCGAAATCGTGGCCCACGTTGCCGAACAGGCCGCAGTATTTGTTCCCCATGCACACGACGCGCAGGTTCCGGATGGCGTGCCCCTGCCCGTCGAAGGTGCCGAAGAACGCGCAGTGCACGCCCTCCTCCTTGCCGTTGTCGGCCAGAGCGCCGATGGGCGGCATATAGCCCTCGGTGTCGTTGCCGGTCTTGTCGGCGATGACTGCGCCGATCCGCTCCAGCAGGGGCGACATGTCGAGATCCTGGGTCAGCACGTAAGTGCCGCCGCAGGGCGCGTCGGGGGCGTGGTCGCCGTTGGTGTCTTCCGGCTTCCACAGCCCTGACAGATACAGAAGCTGCTCCGGCGCGGAGATGCGATAGGTGTCGGACGCCGGATCATAGTCCGGCAAAACGGCGCCGAGGGAAACGAGGACGTCGGTGCTCCACACGTCCTGCTCCCACCATTGCTCCGTGTCCGCTGCTGCGCTGCTGACGCAGAACAGGCCGCAGACCATGAAAACTGCTAAAATAAGTGTCGAGATCCGTTTCATACCTGCGTCCTTCCATCCTGTATTGGCTCAAAAGACTCAGCGGAGGCGGCCGGTCCGCCCGGCCGTCCTCCGCAAAAGGGGATCGCGCGTGCCTCAGGCGGCGGGATACCAGCCGTCAGCGGTGACGCCGG